>MEND01000181.1 GCA_001768975.1 Bacteroidetes bacterium GWA2_31_9
AAAAATTTAACGAACTATTGTTAGTTTGAACTTTTCTATTAAACTGATAGCTTGTTCGGAAGTAAAATTATCAATGTGTATAATATCGTAAAATTTTATTTTCTTCTTAATTAGATTAAGTTCATGCTTGTTGCTCATGCCTTGAAATAATTCCATTACGGTAATTGATGAAAGAATAATGTTTTCAAAACCAATTAGTTCCAAGTGTTCAATAGTGTCGGTTCTACCGTTAAAGGCACTGATTAAAATATTAGTATCGCATAGAATCATATTATAAAATCCAATTTCGTTTCCATGAATTTTCCCTGATTTGTTCCAACGATTTTGGATTATCTTTCCAAATTCCAAACAATTCTTTCGGGTTTATTTTCTTATTCCCCTTGTGAATTTTTGGAGTTGGTATTATATGTTCTGAAATAACCTTTACACTTCCTATTTCTATAGTTTTAAAAAAATATAATATTTTTTCAAATTCATTGAAATTTGTTGTTTCAATAATTAATTTCATATTGTATAATTTTATTTTTTAATTGAGTTACTAATTTAATAATATTTAAAGTAAAATGCAATTAATAATCAAAGTAAATAAATTATTTTACTAAACTCCCCTGCTTCATTTCCTTATCAGGACTTACAAAAACTAACTCGCCATCAGCATTTTCAGCCATCAAAATCATTCCGTGCGATGTAATTCCTTTTATTTCACGTGGTTCGAGGTTGGCTAAAATGGACACTTGTTTTCCAACTATTTTTGCTGGGTCGTGAAATTCGGCAATTCCCGAAACTACTGTACGTTTATCAATTCCGGTATCAATTGTTAGTTTTAATAATTTTTTAGTTTTTGGAACTCTTTCAGCTTCTAAAATTTTTCCAATACGTATGTCCATTTTAGTAAAATCGTCGAAACTAATATTTGGTTTTTGAGGAATTGCAACTGTATGTGCCGATTCGTTAGCTTTTTTAGTATTTTGTAATTTAATTATCTGAGCTTCAATTTCAGCATCTTCAATTTTTGCAAACAAAAGTTCAGGTTTATTTATCTGATGACTATCGGCAAGAGTTTTAATACCAATATCTTCCCATCCAAATTCAGTTACATTTAAGAATGATTTCAATTTAGCAGCAGTGAAAGGCAAAAATGGTTCACAAGCAGCCGAAAGGTTCAAACAAATCTGTAAAGAAATATTTAGAATTGTCTTTACTCGCTCAACATCCGTTTTGTAAACAATCCATGGCTCAGTATCGGCAAGATATTTATTTCCAAGTCTTGCCAAGTCCATTAGACTTTTTAGAGCCTCACGAAATTTGAAATTTTCTATATTTTCTTCAATATTTTTCTTGAATGTTGGTATATCTGCTAAAGCTTGTTTGTCATAATCTGTTAATTGATTAGAAATTGGAACTTTTCCGTCAAAATATTTTTGAGTTAGAACTAATGTTCTGTTTACAAAATTTCCAAGAATTGCAACCAATTCGTTGTTGTTTCTTGCCTGAAAATCTTTCCATGTAAAATCGTTGTCTTTTGTTTCAGGAGCATTTGCACATAAAGTATAACGTAGCACATCTTCTTTTCCTGGGAAGTCTATCAAATATTCGTGCAACCAAACAGCCCAATTGCGAGATGTTGAAATTTTATCGCCTTCGAGATTTAGAAATTCGTTTGCAGGAACATTTTCAGGTAAAATAAAAGTTCCTTCGGCTTTAAGCATTGCAGGAAAAATTATACAATGAAATACAATATTGTCTTTTCCAATAAAATGAACAAGTTTGGTATCGTCTGATTTCCAGTATTTTTCCCAATCTTTAGTTAGTTCTTTTGTTGCAGAAATATATCCAATAGGGGCATCAAACCAAACATACAGAACTTTTCCTGTAGCTCCATCAACCGGAACCGGAACTCCCCAATCTAAATCTCTGCTTACTGCTCGTGGTTGTAATCCTTGGTCGAGCCACGATTTGCATTGTCCGTAAACGTTTGATTTCCATTCTTTATGGTCTTCTAAAATCCATTTTCTTAAAAACGATTCGTATTTATCTAAAGGCAAATACCAATGGCTTGTTTCTTTAAGTATTGGTTTACTTCCACTAACAGTTGAGCGAGGATTTATAAGGTCGGTAGCATTTAGTGTTGTTCCGCATTTTTCGCATTGGTCGCCATAAGCATTTTCATTATTACAATGTGGGCAAGTTCCTGTAATATAACGGTCTGCGAGGAATTGCTTAACTTCGTCGTCGTAATATTGTGCTGATGTTTTTTCAATAAAATCGCCATTATCATAAAGCTTTTTGAAAAATGCTGAGGCTGTTTCAAAATGAGTTTTGTTTGTAGTACGAGAATAAATATCGAACGAAATTCCAAATTTTGCAAATGAATCCTTAATAATTGCATTGTATTTATCAACAATATCCTGTGGTTTAACGCCTTCCTGACGTGCTTTCAATGTAATTGGAACTCCGTGTTCGTCGGAACCACAAACGTAAATAACGTCTTTTCCTTTCAGACGAAGGTATCTTACATAAATATCGGCAGGAATATAAACTCCCGCAAGATGTCCGATGTGAACTGGTCCGTTTGCATACGGAAGAGCTGCTGTAACTGTATAACGTGCAATATTTTTCACAGTAATTAAAATTTCATTAGTTTTACAAAAGTAATCGAAAAAATTATTCTTGTAAACTAATTATGATTAAACCCCAATATTTAAAAAAAGGCGATAAAATAGGCATCGTATCAACTGCCGGAAAAATTGAAAAAGAATATATTGATAATGCTGTAAATGTTTTATCTCAATCAGGTTTTGAAGTTGTTCTTGGAAAAAATATTCTTGCATCAAATAACATGTTTGCAGGAACTGATGAAAAGCGGGCTTTCGACTTTCAACAAATGATTAATGATGAGTCTGTTAAAGCAATCATCTGTTCTCGTGGTGGTTACGGAACAGTTAGGATTATTGATAAAATTGATTTTTCAGGGTTAATTAAATCGCCTAAGTGGATATGTGGTTACAGCGATGTTACTGTTTTACATTCTGTTATAAATCAAAAATATGGAATTGAAACCATTCACGGAACAATGCCAATAAGTTTTTCAAAAACTAAATCATTAGAACTTTTTATTGAAACTTTAACAGGAAAAATTCCAGAATACGAAATAAAATCAGATGCTTTAAATATCACAGGAACTGCCGAAGGCATTTTAACAGGAGGAAATTTATCTGTATTATATTCTTTACGAGGAACACTTTACGATATTGATACAGATGGGAAAATATTATTTATTGAAGATTTAGGCGAATATCTCTATCATATAGACCGCATGATGATGAATTTGAAAATTGGTGGAAAACTTAAAAACCTGAAAGCTCTTATTGTTGGCGGAATGACAGATATGAAAGAAGGAAATACACCTTACGGAAAATCGGCAAACGAAATTATTCTTGATTCAGTTAAAGAATACGATTATCCGGTTTGTTTTAATTTTCCGGCTGGGCATATTGAGGAAAACTTTCCATTGATTATGGGACGGAAGATGAAGATAGAGGTTGGAAAAGAGAAGGTAGAAGTTGGGTATTAATAACCATAAAACGTTTGCTTTTCTTTAATATCACTTAATATATTTTCTAAAGTAGATTGAATTTCAGGTGGTATTTTCAACTTAAAATTTTCTTCTTGCGAATGAGTCAATGCTAAAGTAGCATAATACAAAATTTTATATCGGTCTTTTAATTCTTTCCCAAACTCTTCATTTTGAAATAGTTTTAAAACTAGATTTTTTTGTTGATGGATTAATAAATTCCCAATAAATAATTCTAAATTATTAAATTCATTTTCTTTAAAATTTTGAATAATTCTATTTTCCAAATCATTAAAAATTCCATTCCATATTTCTATTATAATTTCAGGTTGATTGGAAATTAAGTTCATATAAGATTCATTATACTTCTTAATTAATTCTAAAGATTTTGTTTTTTTGATATTAAATTGGTAATAAAAAATAGCTAAATCATTTAACGAAATTGCGACATCATCTTCAATAGCAAGTAAGTAATATTTTTCAGCATCAGAGTATTTTTCTTGAATATGATATAAATATGCCAAATTATTTAAAGCACTTACTTCACCTTTATTAATTGCCAATAAAAAGTATTCTTCAGCTTCTTTGAACCTTTCTTGAAACTGATATAAAACCCCAATATTATTTAAAGCATATATATTGCCTTTTTCACTTGATTTTAAATAATATTCTTCAGCTTCTGAATATTTTTTTTGAATATCATAGATATATGCCATAAGGAAATATTTTTTACCATCTTCTTCATTTTCAATATCATTTACTAATTCTATGGCTTTTTCATATTCCTTCCTTTCAATTAATTTATTTACTTCACCAACAATATCTTTAAATTTCTTTGGAAGTTCAATGAATGAATTTTTTTCTTTGTTTGGGTTTAATTCCTCAACCATGTTAATAATATCATCTCTCTCCTCCGTAGATATATATTTACTTTGACTTAGTGCTTTTGAAAAAATAAGAGCTTTGTCAAAACTTAATTTATTATTTTTCAAGTTTTCAATATGTTCAATAGTAAGCATTTTGAAGTCTTTAGCATCGTACCAGTTTTCGAGGAAAATACTCAGCCATTTAGCTTTACGTTTTTGGTTAGGATTTCCTTGGGTTATTATCAGCCACATATTAAAAAACCTTTCTGAAATACGGTATAAATGATTTTTTTTGTCTGTTGTAATTTTTTCAACTATTCCTTTTTCGGTTAAAGTTTTCAGATTTGCCGAAATTAGTTTGCTTTCCATACGGCATTTTTCTACCAATTGTTTTGTGTTACAAGCCTCCCATATAAATGCCATTTCCACAATTATTTTTCTAAACTGAGGAGTTAAATTGTTTAATCGCTCCTGATATAAAGGAGTAATATTATCCATTACTTTTCGCAAATAATCGTAGCCATACAAATCGGAATGTTGCAATAAAATTTGAATAAAAAACTGCAATGTCCTTGGCAATCCATCAGTTAAAATCCTTATTGTTTCAATTTTCCCTTTGTTGTTACTAATGAAATTTTTTAATTCGGGAATTTTTAATGATTCGCTCCAATGGTTAATTAGCTCATAAATTTCATCAGTACTTAAAGCCTCTAAACGATGTTTTCTGAAAAATTCGTAAAATGGTTTATCGTAGCTCCAGAAATGTTCATCCATTCGAGTACTTGCTGTAATAAATTGAATGTCATTATAATTTGTTAATATTTCACGTAATAAACTTCCATCGTCGGTAAAGTTTTCTATTATTCTATCGAAATTATCTAATAGCAATACTACTTTTCTTTTTTCTTTATTACATACCTCGTGAATATTTTGATATAAGTATCTTGTAAATTCCTGTTCCTCCTTAAACTCGGAGTATTCCTTAAGCTTTATTTCTAAATTTAGCTTACAATATATTTCTTTTAATACTTCTTCCCATAAATCAAAAAGCCTATAAACTCCTGCTTGTTCTTCAGCTAAATTAACAGCAATATATTTTTTATGAAACTCTGGATTTTCCTCAATTTCTATCTGAATTCTTTTCAAAAGTGTAGATTTTCCGCTTCCTCTTCTACCTAAAATAAGCTCGTGTTGCAGAGGGTCTTTTTCTTTTTTATTCTTTAATGCATTTATAATAATTTCAAATTCCACTTTTCTTATTACGAAACTATTTTTAATTGATTCGTTATCGCTATTAGCAGATTGATATAAATTTAATTGGTCAACAAACCAATTTGCTGATTTTATGGTTTGATTATCCATTGTAAATCGGGTTATTACGTTTCCAAAATTCTTTTAAAAACGGAGAAATATAAATATATTTTTGGTCATGTTCAACTATATATCCGTCGTGTTCTAAATCATTAATTAAATCCATATAATTAATGGTTATATTATGTCTCACAGCCTTATTATAAATTTCCTGAATTGTAATTTGGTTTTTGTGAGCAATATGAATAAGAATTTCATTTACAAACCTGAAATCATTTGTAGGCAAATAATCCTCTAATCTTTTTTTCCAATCCGAGAAGTATTCATTGTTTTTTATAATTCTATTGAAAGCGTAATCAATATCCTTTTGTGTTATTACTGTTTGGTTTTTTTTATGTGCATCTTTATCTATTTCATCAAGCATAAGATTAATAAAATAAGGCACATAGTATTGAATTTTGCTGAAAAGATATTTTCTTAAATTTTTATCATATTTAATTGTTGCATTTTCTGTTGCCCAATCAAGATACTTTTCATTTTCGTCAGTATCTAATGGTTGATAATATACTTTTTTTAAATCGTTTATATCAGAACTTCTGCCTTCAATTAAATTGATAACGTAATGTAATCCTATTGAGCCTGCAAGTACCCATTGTAATTTTTTATATTTATTTTCTTGTCTCCAATGTCTCAGATTTTTAATAATTGAAAGTGCAATATTTTTATTTCCTTTTTTGTAAATATTGTGTAAAACTTCGGGAAGTTCGTCAAGTAGTAAAACTACTGTTTCTTCACTTGCTTCAAGTTTAGGAATTATCTCATTTATTTCTTGCAGATAATTTATGTTTTTATCTTCAATCTTTATTCCACCAGAAATACTTACTTCAGTTATTTTTTTTGACTTAATATAATTTTCCCACCATTTAACTTTGCTTTTGAAATTATCTAAACAGCAAATGATTAGCTCATATATTGTTTTATAAAATATTTGTTCGGAATCAATACCTTGAACATTTCTGAAAATAAGTTTGTATCCATCTTTTGGGGTTTCTGTAATATACTTCATTACAGAAGTTTTACCAACTCTTCTAGGAGCAGCAATTAATACATTATTGCCTTTTTGTAATTCATACCATATTTCATTTTCAGTTTCTTTTCTTCTATAATAATACTCTCCAGTAGCATCCTTTCCAATTATTATTTTTGGAGATTTCCATTCTTTTTTCATTTGACAGTGTTTTTATTGTTAATCTCTATTGACAGCAAATGTACTGCTAAATATTTTTAACAGCAAATTTATTGTCAAGTATTTTTTAAAGCACAAATATTTATATGTGTTTTATAGCACTTTCTCGCATTTTTTATTTTATAAATATTATTTTTGAACGTTATTTAATAAACAATTTTTTGTAATAATAAAACATTTAATAAGCATGAGATACTTATTCTTAATTGTTATAATTTCAATTTTATACAGCAATACTTTGGCACAGAAATTTTATGCATACCCAATAATATCGTTATCATTGCAAGCAAATAAGCTTGATTATAATACGCATAGTGATAATAGTATTTTATATCAAGATTCTACAACAACAAATTACGTAAATACCAACAACTCAATTTCATTTGGTGATGGCAAAATGTTTGGAATTGGGTTTGGTTATGAATTTGCAAATAATATTGCTTTTGAC
>MEND01000182.1 GCA_001768975.1 Bacteroidetes bacterium GWA2_31_9
AACATTACGTTCCCAAAGGAACTTGTTTTTAATAATTGTATATCTGTAATATTCTGCATTATAGCATAAAATTAATTATTAAGTTAACGCCCATGCGAATTTGCTTCGGGAAATACCTATAAAAAATCAAACTATTATGAGTAATACCTTTGAAAATAAAATAATATATGAGTAAATCAGACATTCTGGACAAACTCTAATTATATTTTCCTTTCTTTGCATGTTTTTTTATTTTATTTTTTATTTTTTTACCTAAAAATGGCATTTGATAGATTCACAATTTTTCCGGCAGTTAATAGACATTATTTATACATTTTTGCAGGTGGAATGTGGTTTGCAGTTGGTGTAATGTTAAATAACTTAGCTTTTCACTGGCTTCAAGAATTTGGTGGCGAACATCGTATTTTATATGCCATTCTGGGAATTTGTGCTGCAATTATAATTTTCAAATTCGGTTTTGTAAAAATTGCAAAGAAAAATATAAAGCGTATTAAAGAAGTGGAAGGAAAACGAAATGTTTTCACTTTTATGTCGTGGAAAAGTTACCTCATTGTTGTTGTTATGATGATAATGGGAATTACCTTACGTCACTCCGATTTACCTAAACAATATCTTGCAATAATGTACATTGCCATTGGTGGTGCACTTGCAATTTCGAGCATACCTTATTTCATCAATTTTATTTGGGAATTAAAATCCTAACTCTAATTACTTATTAAGTGATAGTAAGCAAACTCCAAAAAACACTTGTGCTGAGCGGAGTCGAAGTAAAAAATAAATGTCAAATAAATTCCAATTCTCAAAATTCCAATTTTCAAAACCGTTTGGATTTTAGGTAATTGTAATTTGAGATTTATTTGGTTTTTGAAAATTAACTTCGTTGAACTCGCAAGCTCGGTTGAAATTTGGTATTTCTAAAGATGCACCGTTTTCTTAGATGCACTACTTATTAATAAATATCAAAGTTGCTCCATAACCATATTCTTTAAATGAAGCGTCTTGGTATTTAAGGTCGTGATAATATTCATCAAGAACTTTTCGTAATTCATGTTTCAAAGTACCATTTCCAATTCCATGAATAAAAACAATCTTTTTGATATTTCTGAAAATTGCACTTTCAAGCTTTGTTCTGAAATGACTTATTTGAGTAATCAACATTTCAGCATTTGACATTCCTAAATAATTAGGAATAATTTTTTCAATGTGTAAATCAACTTCTTCAATTGCAGAGACCTCTTTCTTTTTTTCAATTAAAAGACTTTCTTTTTTAGTTTGAGTTTGAAAAAATTCTTTCTTCTCAATTATTTTCTTAAGCTCTTCCCTATCAATTTCATCAACATCAAGTTTAATTTCCATTCCTGCTCCAACTTGATAAACAATTGCTTTTTCATCAAAAAAATCATTTTCTAAAAAGCTGTTTTGCTTAAAAAACTTTGTAGGTCGAATTTTTATACGATTTTCAAATGGAATTTGAGGTGTATAAATTCCTTTTTTATACGCAATTGCCTGAATTATAAACTCAGAAATATCATTCAAGTCTGAACGTTTTATAGTTGTAATAAAGCTTTTTGTATCATATTCAATTATATTATTCTCAAGTTGAGCATATTCAGTCTTATACTTTGTAATAATATTATAAAATACTTCATAATTTGAGTCATTTATTAAATACAAGTCAAAATCAGAAACATTCCAGTTTTTTTCATCTTTAAGAACAAACGCAACAAATAGCGAAGGATAAGTATTTTTAAATTCATGCTCAATTTCGCTAATTGTAAAAACTTTTTGCTTATTTTCGATATAAGAATCGTTAAAATCCGGAAATGAAGACTCTTCATTTTTTTTTTCAAACTTTGGTTCAACTTTAAATTCAAGAACCTTAGTTTCACTTTTAGCTTCTGTAGCTTCCTCAATTACAACAAGTTCACTTTTATTTGATGGCATTTCAAAACCATCTTCAGTTTTAACCCAAACCATTTCATTTTTAACTCTAGTAATTACTCCACCACCAACATCATTCAAAAAACGAACTTTACTTCCTACGTTATATTTCATTATTATAATTAATTTAGATTTTATAAACTTTTTTATTCTCTAAAAATTATTTGATTGTCTCAATAATTTTAATTTGTAACATCTGAATTCTTTAAATATACAAAATTACTATTTTTCATGGTTTATTTTACAAATAACTGTAATTATTTAGGTGGTAAATATATCTATACTTTAAACGGAAAAAATTTGTGCATTTATAGTTCAAAGTTTGTTTTTTCAGCAAATATTTACAAAGTTATATCATTCAAAGCATAATAAATAAAAACTTAACTGAACACACATTGAAACATCACGACATAACCAGACATTTCACTGTGAGAATATTACAATGCTTTATTTCAATTTTTTTTCAATCTTAATAGGTTGGTGAAATTAAAAACTAATTATAATGAGCTATTTTTTATACAAAATAAATTGCATTTATATTCCTTATCCGTATAACGAACACTTTGCGTTTCTTTGTTAAAATCTTTTTGAATGTCGAGAATAACGATAAACCGAACGAAGTGAGCTCACGAACTAAGCGAAGCGACCTCACGAATACCTATAAAAATCAAACTATTATGAGTAATACCTTTGAAAATAAAATAATATATGAGTAAACCAGACATTATAGACAAACTCTACTTATAGTCTTTATTAACTTCGTCGCAGGTAGGAAATGATGTTTCTCGATCTCCGGCTTTTCTAACCCATTTTAAATATTTTCCTGTACCTTTACAAGCATGAGCAACGATAGTATCATTTGGAATTAATTTTTCAAACATATAACATTTCCAAGATTTATTAGACTCCTGTACTGCTACAAATAAATCAACATTTTCGGCACTTACATTTTTCATAAAAACCTGAAAAATATCATAATTATAAGTACATTCCATACACGGATCACCCCATGTTGCTTTATATTTTTCAACACACTTAGCCCAATCTGTTTCAACATCATCTGTAGGCTTAAAAGCATATAATATGCTTGTTATAATTATGCCAAAAACTATATATTTAATCGCTTTCATATTATTTACAATGATTATTTTTCAAGATAATTTTAGCTTCACCATTACCCAATTTTTTTGATTTATTCCAATCTTCACAAGCACCATCAGTATCGTCTAAAAATTTCTTTGCCCAACCCCTATTATTATATGCTTCCTGATTTTCTGGATCAATACTTATTGCCTTATTAAAATCATCTAAAGCTTCTTTGTACTTTTTTAATTTATTATAGCAGCTACCTCTACTAATATATGCCCAAATATGCTTAGGATTAATTTCAATTACTTTAGAAAAATCCTTTGCAGATTCTTCATAATTCTCCATCATATTATATGCAAACCCTCTTCTTAAATAAGAGTTCATGTGAGTAGGATCAATTTCTATAGCTTTAGTGTATTCTTTTAAAGCATCAACAATTTCGTCGTTTGAATACAACAGCTCTGCTTTTTTAAAATGAGATTCTGCATCTTGTGCATTGATTAAAACACTCTGAAATACAAATAATAATAAAATTAACTTTTTCATAATACTAAATTTAATTATTCAAAAAATTCATATAATTTATAATCTGGAACATTATAAGTTTTAATAAGATGTGACAATGCTTTAACAATTCCATTTATAGATTTCTCATCAATATTTTCTACTAATATATTTAAACGTGTGAATGGTTTCTTAATATTATTCTTATAAACCCATCGCATAATACACTCGTCGTCAGGCTCAACACAATATATAATTATTGCATTTTCATCAGGCTTATAAGTAACTTTTTCAAAATCGAGTCCATGTACGTTGGCTTTGTCCTGTCTATATATCTCACCATTTTTATAAAATTGAAATATTAACTGATTTGACTTAGCTTCTAAAACACAACTTTTATTCAATTTTTCATTAATATATTTTATTGTTTGCTCATTAGTAATTTCTTGTGCAGTAACACTTGCTATCTGCATAAAAATCAGAACATAAAATATAAAGTTTATCAATTTCATTATTTTTAAAATTAAAAATTATTTTAATAATATGCTAATAATAATTGCGTTCATTTAAAAAAAATTTCTAAATATCTTCACAATTACTACTTTTAAAAGTTTTTTTATAAAAGTTGAGACTAAACATTTTTACATATAATAATTATGCCAAAATAATAATTTTTACAATTATTATATTGTTTGCTAGTAATTTATTTTCAATTGCTCAAATGAAATTTATAATAGATTCAAAAATTGTTGTAAAAAAGGGCAATATGGATGGTGTTACAGTTAAGGTCACTAAAAATGGTCAAACTGTTAAAACAATAAATGCAGATAAGGCAAAACAAGTACTTGAACTTGATTTTCAAGCTCAATATATCATTACATATTCAAAACCAGGTTATGTTACAAAAAAAATAAATATAAGCACAAAAGTTCCTGATGAATTAATTGCAGACGGATTTGAAGGCTTTGTTTATGATATTGTTTTATTTAAACAGTTCGATGATGTTAATATTATCATGTTCAATCAACCTGTAGGAAAAATTGCTTATAACGCTGATATTGACGATTTTGATTGGGATACTGATTATACTAAATCTATTCAATCTGAGCTAGCTAAAATAGAACAGATGCTTGAGGTTAAGATGGAAGAAGAAGAAAAAAAGGCAGAAATTGCTGAGAAAAAAGTTGCTGATGAAGCAAATGCTCAAGCTCAACAATCTAAAATTCAAGCAGAGACAGAAGCACTAGCGAAAAAGGCAGCAGCCGAAGAAGCTAAAGCCAAATTAAAAGCAGAAGCTGAAGCTAAAGCAAAGGCAGAAGCCGATGCTAAAGCAAAAGCTGCTGAAGAAGAAAAAAAGAAAGCTGAAGCACTTGCACTAGCTGAAGCTGATGCAAAAGCAAAAGCCAAAGCTGCTGAAGAAGCTAGAAAAAAAGCCGAAGCCGATGCTAAAGCTAAAGCTGCTGAAGAGGCTGCTAAACTTAAAGCAGATACAGAGGCCAAAGCAAAAGTCGAAGCAGAAGCTAGAAAAAAAGCCGAAGAAGAGGCAAAAGCCAAAGCATTAGCTGAGGAAGTAGCTAGAAAAAAAGCTGAGGAAGAAGCAAAAGTAAAAGCGGTTACCGAAGCTACAAAGGCAAAAGCCGAAGCCGATGCAAAAGCAAAAGCTGCTGCCGAAGCACAAGCTGCTGCCGAAGCACAAGCTAAAGCAAAAGCCCAAGCAGAAGCTGTTGCAAAAGCAGAGGCAGAAGCTAAAGCCAAAGCCGCTGAAGAAGCTAGAAAAAAAGCTGAAGTAGAAGCTGAAGAATTAAAAAAAGCTCAGTTAATAGCTCAAGCAGAAGCAGATAAAAAAACAAAAGAGCTTGCAAAAGCAGCAGAAGATGCAAAAAAGAAAGCAGAAGCTGATGCAAAAGCTGCCGAAGATGCTAAAAAAAGAGCTTTAGCTGCTGCCGAAGAAGAAAAAAGAGCTAAAGCACGTAATGATAGTGAAGCTATAAAAAAAGCTCAAGCTGCCGCTCAAGCAGCTGAAGAAGAAAGAAAAAAAGCAGAAGAAAATTCAAAGGCTGCTGAAGAAGAAAGAAAAAAAGCATTAGCACAAGCCGAAGAAGAAAAGAAAAAAGCTGAAGCTGAAGCCCAAACTGCAAATGAAGCAAAACAAAAAGCATTTGCTAAAGCAGAAGAAGAAAGAAAAAAATTAGAAGCGGAAGCTAAATTAGCAGAAGAAGCCAAACAAAAAGCCACAATGGATACACAAATTGCTGAATTAGAAAAAAAGAATGCTGCTGCCAAAGCTGAACAAGAACTAAAGCAAAAAGCTCTTGCAGAAGAAGCTGCTAAAAATAAATTATTAGCAGATGAAGCTACTCGAAAAGAATCCGAAAAGCAAGCTGCTTTAGCTGCTGCATCAGAAGAAGCACAACGAAAAGCTATGCAAGCTTATGAAGAAGCAGAAGCAAGAAAAAAAGCTAAACAGGCTATTGAAGAAGCAGAAGCACGAAAAAAACAAGCTGAAGTTTTGGCTTCAATTGAATCAGTTAGAAAAGAGCAACAGGAAATGGATGACTTGGGAATGAAGCTACTTACTGAAAAATTTCAAATCGGAAGAACTGTTGAAAACATTGAAGACCCTTATAAATCAACTACTAAAATAACAATTAATGATGGTAAAAAAGTAATATTTTACCGAATGGTAGTACATAAATGGGGCCCTACATTTTTCTTTAAAGACAGCCAATGTATTAGTGAATTTTATTATAATTTAGAATCTCGATAATTTTTTTGCAGTTGATAAAATATTTAAACAATTTTGAAAAATAAATTAAAGAAAAATGGCAAGTATTAAAAATTTGAAAAAAGACATTGATTATATTGTAAGCGAAATTATTTCGGATTGCTATATATACCTGTATTTCAATAATAACAAAAATGAAGAAAATGTAATTGACATAATTACAAAATCAGTTGATTTAAGAAATGATTTATTCCATAGAACGAATAATCCTGATAAAAATGCCAATAAAAAGGATTTTAAACAGCATTATAAAAATATTTATAAAGAATTATTAGCAAATTCTGACGATTTATTCAATCAACTTAGTTCTCTTTCTAAATAAAACTTTTTGCTTTTTAATGCTTAATAGGACTTTACTTTTCTTATTAGGTCTTTTTTGTATTGGATGTATTAATAGTGAATTAGACCCTAACGTTTATAGTATATCTAATTATAATGATTCAATTGAAAAGACTATAGTTAGAATTAATGCTGAATCCAAAATAAAAAGATTAGATTCGCTATTCAACCATTATCATAAATTAGGTGGTTTTAATGGAAATGTTTTGATTGCTCAAAGTGGCATAGTTTTTTATAAAAAAAGCTTTGGTTTTGCTAATTTCAAAACAAAGGATTCATTAAACGAAAATTCTCAATTTCAATTAGCTTCTATTTCAAAGCAATTTACTGCAACTACCATTTTAATTTTAAAGGAAAGAGGGTTATTAGATTTAAATGATTCTGTTCAAAAATATTTTCCTAACTTCCCATATAATGGAATATCTATAAAATTACTTTTATCTCATAGATCAGGACTTCCTAATTATATTTATTATTGCGACGAAATCATTAAAGATAAGGACACTCCTATTACAAATGACTCTGTTTTAAATATTTTAGTAAGAGATAAACCTATAAGATATTATCCTCCTAATAAAAAATTCAATTACAGTAATACAGGCTATGTGATTTTAGCTTCAATAGTAGAAAAAGTCAGCGGAATCAGTTTTGAAGAATTTGTTCAAAAGGAAATTTTTACTCCTTTAGAAATGGATAATTCAATTATTTATAATAAAGCAAAAAAAACAGTTGTTAAAAATAAAGCTACAGGATATTTATATAGAGAAAAAGTAGCCGAAGACAATTTTCTTAACGGAGTTATTGGAGATAAAGGAATATACACTACATCTGAAGATTTATATAAATGGGACATTGGACTTTATAGTGATAAAATAATTAAACGAACAACTATAAATGAAGCTTTTGAACCTGCAAACTCCGATATGAAATTCCCAAAAAATTATGGATTTGGATGGAGATTAAAGTACCTAACTGATGGTCGAAAAATGATTTATCACAGAGGATGGTGGCAGGGCTTTCAAAATTTATTAGTTAGACTTGAATCAGATTCTACTACAATAGTAATTTTAAGAAATAGAAAAACTAGAACAATAATCAACCCATATATTATACTTGATATACTTTATCCTGATAAGCAGTATTTAACCAATTCAAATTCATCTTTAAAGGAAATTGATGATGTCAATGATTCTATTGAAATAAACGATAAATCAAGGGATTAATGCCTTTTGAATTAGCTTTGCCAGCAATTTTTCATCTTTCCTTATCACTGTTAGAATTAATTCTATCGTACTTGTTTTGTTTAAACCAAGAGAATCGCTAACTCTTTCAACAAGAATCATATTATCTTTTGATAATCTAATTCCCATAAATACTTTATGATCTTCGTTGCTCATTTAAACTAATTTAAGCTAATATTAGCTCTAATATTAAAATTAAATAAGCCATAACCTGTAGATTTATCAAAATATGCTTCTTTATAACTAAATAATGATTTTGCTTTAAAGCATTTTTCTTCAACAGATGTAACAATACATTCTGAACTGTTTACATAAATCTTGTGACCTACAGTAACTTCCTTAAAATTTCTAGGACTTGTAGAAAATCCTCTCTCCCAAAGCCTATACTCTTCATTTATTTTTTGCATAACAGAACATTCGCCACCTAAATCAGGATGATTGCTCTTTGCAAGGTTTCTATAGGTTTGTTTCAATTGATCCTTACTTAAAATATCAACTAAAAAAGTCATAAATTTAATGTTTTACATTGTTAAACAAAAGAATTGAATGTTTTACAAAAATATATAAAATTATTTTATCTTTCAAACTTTCAACAAATTTCTTTTTAACATGAAGCTGTTAATTAGTGTCTGTCCATAAAGTCAAGAGTTTGATTCAGAATGTTCGAGTTCGAGGTTTCGATGAATTGAAAATCAGGAGTGTACTTTAGTACATGACTGATTTGAAGGTCGAGAATAACGATGAAATCGGACATTATGGACAAACTCTAATTAAAGTAGTAAATAGTAATTGATTAGTAATAATTTACTTATTTTGCTATTAAATTTAATTAAATGATTTTATTTAAAACAATAGTTGTTGTTTCATCATTAATTCTCGCATTTAATTCTATTAATGCTCAAGTAAAATCATCGCAACTAGTAGAAAATAATATTGAAAAAATATTTAATAAATTTAGTTCAAAAAAAGAGTTTAAAAACGCTAGCATAGGTTTTATAGTTAAAAGTGTGTCGGATAGTTCTAATTTATTTGAATATAATCCAGACATTAGTTTGACTCCAGCATCAATTCAAAAAATAATTACAACATCAACTGCTTTAGAATTATATGGTAAAAAATATAAAATTCCAACATACTTGCAATATGATGGATATATTGATTCAAACAAAACCCTGCATGGGAATATTTATATTAAAGGTAATGGGGATCCTACTTTAGGTTCAGAATATTTTAATAAAGACAAAGGTCAATCTTATTTTATTGAACAATGGGTTAATAAAATAAAAAATAATGGAATAGACTCAATTGCAGGTAATATTATTGGAGATGATTTATCATTTCCTAAATATGAATCTCCAAATACATGGATATGGGGAGATATTGGAAATTATTTTGGTGCACCAGCTTCTGGATTAAGCATTTACGATAATACTTTTAAAATATTCTTTAGCCCAGGCGACTCAATTAGTGCTTTAGCTAAAATAAATAAAATTACACCTGAAATACCCAATTTTAACATTCAAAATGAAGTAAAAATTTCAAAAATAGACAAAGATTTAGCATACATTACAGGTTCCCCAAATGAATTTAATAGGTTTATTTCAGGAAGTATTCCAAAAAAAAATGAAGATTTTATTGTTAAAGGCTCTCTTCCCGAACCGTCATATATTATTTCAAATGAATTAAGTAATTCACTAAAAAGTCAGAACATAAGAATTGCGGGTTATCCTATAAGTATAAGAAAACTATTGAACGATACTAGCATATTAAATTCTAAAAGAGTAAATATTGATACCTTATATTCTCCCAGTTTTAAAAATATTGTAGGTTTAACAAACTTAATTAGCAATAACTTATATGCAGAACACTTATTACTGCAATGTGCAGCAAAAAGATCTACAATTATTGATATTGATACAAGTTGTAAAATTATTAAAGAATTTTGGGGTGAAAAAGGAATTGATACAAGCGGAATGTATATGAGCGACGGAAGTGGATTATCTAAATTTAATGCCGTTACTCCTCGTCAGTTTGCAGAAATTCTATACTATATGCGAACAAAAAGTAAAAATACAGATGCTTTTTTTGAATCACTTCCAATTGCAGGTAAAACCGGTACTTTAAAATCCTTATGTAAAGGCACTGTTGCAGAAGGACATGTTTTTGCAAAAAGCGGAACAATAACAAGAGTTAGAAATTATGCAGGATATTATAAAAATTTAAGCAATAAAGAATTTATTTTTGTAATAATGCTGAATAATTATAATTGCTCAAATGACCAAGCAAAAAAATACATTGAAGAATTATTGATTGATTTAGTTAAAGTAAATTAGAAAATTCCAATACAACATAATATTTCTCAATAATTAATCTCTAAATATTTTGATGTTGAATTATTATAATTTCGTATATTTGCAAAAAAAGGACTCGTAGCATAATTGGATAGTGCCCTTGACTACGAATCAAGAGGTTGTGGGTTCGAATCCCGCCGAGTTCACGAGATAATAAAAGCTTTGCAATTTGCAAGGCTTTTTTTTAACGCAAACTCAAATTTCCTCTACACAACTCACTTGGCAACAACCTAAATTTTATTAACAAAACAACAAATATCTTATCAAGATCTCTTATAAAGTTTTTCTTAAAAATATCAAATTATCAATTCTTTTCATTTACCCTCTTAAATCAACGTAGAGTCGAATCTATTTTCAAGTTAGGATTATAAGTTATGTACTAAATCACTTTAGATTAACAACCATATTAAAATTGAAGATATGTGCATAATAAAAAAAGTTAAAAATGCTTAAAATATTTTCAAAAATCGTTTTTTCTTTTTTGCAAAAATTGTTTACTTTTAAAAATTATATTCAATTGTTACGTTCATTTGTAAATTGTGAAAATTAAAAATCACTACTAACCGACTAAAATTTTTTAAACTTCGTAATCACATTAATACCGATTATATTCAATATGGTCGAATATTTCGTTTTGCTGATATTTGTCCATTGTATTAATAGGTTTTTCTAAAATCTAATCCTCCCAATCCAATAATCGTTTTTCGCCTTCGAGCAATTTAATACCAGAAATTTCTTGAGTAACTTCAATCACTCCTTTATAAATACCTTTATAATCTCTAATTGCAAAATACTTAATCAGAATAAATTCATTTTTTAAATTTATCCAAAAACTTGCAACATCTTGTTTTCCTGTTCTGAAATTATCAATTATTTTTTCTACAATATGAACACTTTCGTGTGGGTGACAATTATTTACATTTCTACCTATAATTGAAGTTGAGCGTGGAAATATTCTCTTTTTGGGAGACGAAAAAAACTTCACTTGATTATTTTCATCAACAAAAGTAATATCAACAGGTAAATTATTAAAAATCAGCAGAATTTGTTCGACCGTTAAACTTCCTGTTTTTAAATCAATTAATGAATCATCTATTTTTTTTAAAATAGGGTTATTCACCATATTAACCTGATTATAAAATGGAAATCCAATTTCAGAAGCTGGAATAAATAATGAATCTAAATCTTCTTTAGAAATGGCATTTTCAATCACTGGAAATAAAATTCGTTCATCTCTGAAAATTATGGCATACATATTAAAGTAAACATCTCCAACTAAGCGATTAAACAACTTTAAATTGATTGGATTTGAATCTAAAAGCTGAATAATTTTTTTTAAATTTCTTCTAATATCATCATGAAACGACCACATTACTTTTACACAAAAAAAATCGTTTAAAGTTTCCTCAATTTTAGGAAACAGCACATTTTCCTTTATTAAATAATACTTTTCGTACTCTAAAATTTCTTTAAACGAATTTATCAAGTTAGTTATTAACTGGAAATCAATATTCGTATCGCTTATTTGTTTTACAAAAACCCTTGTGGCTTTGAGTTTTTTATCTAGTTCTTTATTATTTCGAATACAATAATCTAAAAAGCTATTTTCTTCAGGTTTTTTGTAAGGATAGTATTTAATTGTTTTGTGTAAAATATTAAGAAATTTATTAATGCCTGATTTTAATTCCTTGCTCGGAATATTCTGCTTAACTAATTCATGAACAATAGTTACAATATCTGATGGGGTAGTTTTATCAATAAAAGTCTGATTTTGCTTGATTACAGAAATTGCATCTTTTTTATTTAGAATTGCAAAAAATACCTCATTTAAGGCTTTAATTTGATTTTGCTTATGATTAGAAATCTCTGACATCGTAAAAAGTTAGTGATGCAATTTAAGAAACTATTTTTTGAAATAATATCTTTTGAAATAATTTAATACAACATTTGCATTTCCTAAAAATGCAACAATATCAAGTATATATTTATTTGATGTTAAAATTCTCTGAATTTTTAAACGAAACGAAGCTTCTTTTAGGATTCTGCTTTTTAAGGCAACCTCATATTTCTTAGTCGTTAAATAATCAAATTTATTAAGCTCTAAACAGCTTAAACAAGTACTTGCAGCAAAATTCCCACTTAACATTGCATTTCCAATTCCTGCAAAAGAAAATGGATCTGCTAAACTGGCAGAATCTCCTGCAATTAAAAATCTATCTCCGGCAATATTATAATTTCCAGTATTGTATGGTATAAAACTACCTTTTAATGCAGAAAGTTGAGTTGAGTTTTTAAATCGTTTTTTGATATATGGCTGTTGTATCCAATCTTCAAAAATGCTTTTCATATTTCTTTTCTTATTGTATTTTAAACCAAATCCAACATTTACTTTGTTTTCGTCAACCGGAAAAATCCAGAAATATCCAGGAAAAACCTTTTTATCATAATGGATTTCAATTGTGTCATTATCAACACTTTCAACATTTTCAAAATATGCTCTTATTGTAAATGCTGACTTTGCATTTTTATCGGGACTAACATTCAGAAAATTTATTAAGGTTGAGTTTTGCCCAGAAGCTAAAATTAAAATCTTACAGCTAAAAACATTGCCATTTGCGGAGTAAACAAGCACTGAATCAGCCTTTTGTTCAATATTGATAATCTTTGTGTTTTCTGAAATACTTACATTTGAGCAATCTCTTTTGACAAGTGATAATAAAAAATCGTCAAACTTTTTTCGTTCAATAGTATATCCATAATTATCGAATCCAACGTTATATTTTTTAGAGTTATAAAAAATATAAGTTTTATTAATTTTTTTAGACGGACTTAATTGCAAAAATTCCTCAAAATACGAAGGTGAAAGTTTTTTCAGCACATTTATTGATCTGTCGCACAATCCATCTCCACATATTTTCTCTCGTGGAAAACTGTGTTTATCAATTAATGCAACTTTATAATTTGAGTTTTTAAAAGTCAAGGCTGCTGAACAGCCAGCAGGCCCTGCTCCTATTATAACTACATCAAATATTTTCAAATTATCTGCTAAATAGTGTGAATATGAAAACACAGTGTTTCTTTAGAAAAGTTCAAGAATGAGGCTTTCGCAGTTTTGAAAATAAGGAATTTACTAATGTAAATGCGATGTGTTGAGCTTTGTCGAAACAACTGTTTTCAAAACTAGAATAACTAAATTATTGGAGTTTTCTAAGAGACACTAAATATTTAAATTTAGAATATTCTTCAAATCATATATTTCAGGATTTGGCACAAACCTTTTTGCAGCTGCATAATCAGCCAAAGCTATATATTCAAAGCTTCTTAGTGTCAAAAGAAACCTTTCTGATTTTGCATCAACCAATCTTGGAACAATAACACCTTTTTCGTTTGCAATATCTTTCATATATAGGGGTTTGATTTCGTCATTGGCTGTTGACAAAACTATACACTGACTTTCGCCTCTATCAAAAAGATGTTTTACACCACTGCCTAAATTTGTACAATATTTTAAATCGTAGGCGATTGGCTCAATACATCTTAATTCATATCCAACTTCTTCTGGACGGCTTCTGAATTTGAGTTTTAATTTCTTCAACTCAAGCTGTAGCAATACATTAAATATGTGGGCTTTACTTACATTTCCAAGTTCAGGGTGACCATGTTCATCGTAAGTAAAAGTTATTCCGCAATTATTTATTTCACTACTGCTTAAATAATGAAAAACACCTTCTGAAATTATAGCAACACCATAATTAATACCCATAAGCTCTCTCTTAATCATCGAAGAAATTATCATCTTAATGATTTTATCGAAAGTTATTTCGGTATTAAAAAACATTTCAGGAATAATTATCATTGGATAATGACAAGCTAAACCGATTCCAATTGCAAGATGTCCGGCTTCTCTTCCCATTGCTGAAACGACAAACCAACCATCGCTAGTACGAGCATCTTCAAGAATAGTTTTTCCAATTCTAACTCCTTCATTTTTTGCAGTATGATATCCAAATGTTGGAATATTATCAGGTAATGGTAAATCGTTATCAATAGTTTTTGGAACATGAATGTTCTGAATTTTTATATTTTTCTCTGCTAAAAAATTGCTTATTCTATTTGCAGTTGAAGCAGTATCGTCGCCACCAATTGTAACTAAAAGTTTCACATTTTGTTTTTCAAAAAAATCAGAATTAAATTCTTCATTTTTAGGCTTATATCTACTCATTTTCAGATATGAACCACCTTTATCAAAAATTCTATCAGCTAAATCGTAAGTTAATTCAATAAAATCTTGTTTTGCTGTAAATAGAGTTTTGTATCCATAATTTAAACCTAAAACTCTGAATCCATCAGATAAAAATCTTTTTGTAACTGTTGCAATTACTGTATTAATTCCGGGAGCTGGACCACCAGCACATAATATTACAATACTTTTAGAATTTTCCATAATTTTTAATTTTCAATTTTACTACAAAAGTAATATTAAGTATTACATAGCTTGAACAAAATTAACGAAAATAATATATGTTTCAAATACAATTATTATGATATTAGGAAAGTGCTTAAAAAAAGCATTATAAAATTTCAGCTATGGAAAATAATTAATAATTTTGATTTTTCTTACAGCTTACACAGGTTGGCAAACTTAATCAAAGCCAGCCTGTTTTTTTTTTATTAAAATTACTTTAAGTTTGTTTATGGTTTCAATTCAAAAGAATTTTTCGCTAAAAAATTATAATACATTCGGAATTAATGTATTTGCATCTTCATTCATTGAATATACAAACATTAATACTCTAAACGAATTATTTATAAATGAGGCTTTTAATTCAATATTTTTTGTTTTAGGAGGTGGAAGTAATGTCCTTTTCACTAACAATTTTAATGGATTAATTATTTATCCTCAAAACAAAGGAATTGAAATCATTGAAGAGAATAATGAAACTGTTTTGTTAAGGATTGCAGCTGGAGAAGAATGGGATAAAGTAGTAGAATATGCTGTAAATAACCTTTTTTATGGAATTGAAAACTTATCATTAATCCCAGGAAACATAGGTGCTGCACCTATTCAAAACATTGGAGCTTATGGTATCGAGATTAAAGATTCAATTAAATATGTTGATTTTTTCAATACGATTAGTGGTAAAATTGAGCAATTAAATAATTCAGATTGTAAATTTGGATACAGAGATAGCATTTTCAAAAACGAATTAAAAAACAAAATAGTTGTTACGAATGTTTACATTCAATTGAGCAAGGTTGAAAATTATCATATTGATTACGGGAATATCAAAGATGAATTAAAAAAGGTAGAAGTTATTAATCTGAAAATAGTTAGAGATGCTGTAATTAATATCAGAAAAAACAAACTCCCCGACCCTGCAATTATTGGAAATGCTGGAAGCTTTTTTAAAAACCCTATAATTTCAAAACAATTATTAAAAGAAATTCAGGCCGATTTTGCAGAAGTTCCGTATTATGACATTGATGTTTGTCAAGTAAAAATCCCTGCTGGATGGTTAATCGAAAAATGTGGATTTAAAGGGATGAAAAAAGGCAATGCAGGAGTTCACGACAAACAAGCCTTAGTACTAGTAAATCACGGAAATGCGACTTCAAATGAAATTCTGGAATTATCTGACGAAATTATTGCAAAAATTCAAAATAGATTTGGAATAAGCCTTGAAACGGAAGTTAATATTATATGACATTTGTAAAAATGAAAAAAAATAAATTTGCAGAACTTTATTGTCAAAAGCATTATATTTACACTTTGTAAACACATTTTGTAATGTCTCATATTAAAGAGTTATTCTTTTTACTAAAAAACGACAACCTAAGCCTTCTTTATCAGGGCATTATGAATGACTCTCTAACCGAATTGGTTGTTCAATTAAGTGAAAGCAATTTTGAATCATTAATGATTCCTCAAAAAGTTACAAATAAGGTTTCATTTATTATGGTAGAATGTTTTCAGAATATTGTGAGACATGGCATTGATGATGAACCTTTTGGAAATTTCTTTCAAACTCGAACATTACCATCATTTTCTTATGTAACATCTGCAAATTTGGTTGAAAAAGAAAATATCAGCGAAATTGAAAACGCAATATTAAGTCTTAATAAATTAAGCAAAGATGAGCTAAAAGAACTTTATTTGAACAATCTTTCAGGAGGTGTATTTTCATCAAAAGGTGGTGCTGGTCTGGGATTGATTGAAATGGCTCGAAAATCAAGTAATAAACTAGAATATAGTTTTGTTCCATTCAATAAGGATAAATCACATTTTTTTCTTTCTACAAAAATTATTAATAATACTAAAGATAGTGAAATTGATGAAAATGAAGATATTGGTATAGCTCAAAGCATTGAACTCCAAAAATTAATGATTCAGAATGGCGTAATTATAGCTTTTAAAAGTAGCTTTACAAAAGATAGTATTATTCCTATACTAAAAATGGCAGAAAGCAATCTATCTGAAAATAACGACGTTGAGACAAATAAAAAACTTACATATTCAATTATTGAACTCTCTCAAAATATTGCAAAACACGGATTTAAAAGAAATGATAAATCAGAAGGTGTTTTAACAATATCTGTAATCAATAGTCATTTTTATGTTTCAACTGCAAATCTTATTGAAAAACATGAAGAAAATAGACTTAAAAATAAGTTAGAAATATTAAACAAATTAGATCCTTCTGAGATAGAAGCTTTTTATTTAAAATCTATTCAAGAAAGTGTTTTAGCTAATGACCAAGATACCAATGGATTCGGATTGATTGACCTAATAAACATTACTAATGAAAAGTATATTTATGAGTTTACTCCTTTTGATAACAAATTAACACTTTTCACTATATCTATAAAAATTTAAAAAGCCAGATTTCTCTGGTATTTTCATTATTACAAATCATTTCTGAAATTCCTTTTCTGTTATGAACTTTTGTACAAATAAAGCTGCATCTTTTTTAGACGCTGATTTTACTCATAATTTGTTTATTTTAAGGGCATTCGTGAGTCGCTTCGCTAAGTTCACTGATTTTTATGATTTTTCTTTTGCCACAGATTACACTAATTATCACAGATTTTCTTCACAAATTTTTCTTAAAAATTAACATAGATAAAACAACCAAAGGTTGTTTTCAATCTGTGTTAATTTTCCGAAGTAAATTCGGGACGATTAGTTCCGATTTATCGGAAAGTCGTGTTATCTGTGGCTAGTCTCTTCATAATAATTCTATTTTGTATTTATTGTTTCACCATTGAAAATTGACTTTAAAAATGTATATTAGCTGAAAATATTTTGCATTTGAAATTATAATATGAGCCTATTTCAAAAATCGGTTGAAAAGAAATACTTAGGTCAGCTTGACCCTGTTCTGATTGATAAAAAATATACCGAATTTCTTGACTATTTTGGCAGTTCCGAGAGACAGCAAAATATAAGAAATGCAAAAGAGGAGCAATTTCAGGAAGGATTTTTAAGAGAACTTTTTGTAAAGGTTTTAGGATATACTTTAAATCCCGAGCCAAATTTTAATTTAACAACCGAATTAAAAAATATTGCAAATAGCAAAAAAGCAGATGGTGCAATATTAAAAGGCGACGATGCAATTGCTGTAATAGAGTTAAAATCAACAAATACCACCGACCTCAATTCGATAGAAGCACAAGCTTTTGGCTACAAAAATCATCATCCTAAATGCGTTTATGTAATTACTTCTAATTTTGAAAAGTTACGTTTTTACATTCAAAATGCTGTTGACCATATTGATTTTTATTTGTTTAATCTTACAAAAGAACAATTTTCGTTAATGTGGCTTTGTATTGCTAAAGATAACTTAATTAATGGATTAGCTCTAAAAATTAAAGAATCATCTTTATTGCAGGAAGAAAATATTACAAAAAAACTTTATGCCGACTATTCCAAATTCCGTGAAGCAATTTTCAATAATCTTGTAAAAAATAACCCCGATACTGACAAACTTTTACTTTTCAAAAAAACTCAAAAATTACTCGACCGATTTTTATTTATATTTTTTGCCGAAGACAGGCTTTTGTTACCTCCAAACTCAATTAGCGAGATTATTAAGCAATGGAAAACTCTCAAAGATGAATTAGACGAATATTTTCCTTTGTACGAGCGATTTAAAAAGTATTTTGGTTATATGAATACAGGTTATAAAGGAAAAAAATATGATATTTATGCTTATAATGGCGGACTTTTCGCTCCTGACGAAATATTAGACAATATTTCAATTGACGATGAAATTCTTCACGAACATACTTTGAAATTAAGTAATTACGATTTTGAAACTGATGTAGATGTCAATATTCTTGGTCATATATTTGAACATTCTTTAGGCGAAATTGAAAATGTGCAAGCCGAAATTAAAGGCGAAACAATTGACCAGCAAAAAACAAAACGCAAAAAAGACGGCATATTTTACACTCCAAAATACATAACAAAATATATTGTAGAAAATACTGTAGGCAAGCTTTGCAATGAAAAGCGTACAGAACTTGAAATTATTGATGAAGAGTATGCAAAAGGCAGACGAAATCGCAAAAAGGAAGTAATTAAAAAACTTGACGACAATTTACAATCCTATCGTAAGTGGCTGTTGAATATTACTATATGCGACCCAGCTTGTGGTAGTGGGGCTTTCCTGAATCAAGCTCTTGAATTTCTTATTAACGAACATAAATATATCGATGGGCTTGAATCGCAATTACTTGG
>MEND01000183.1:0-2030 GCA_001768975.1 Bacteroidetes bacterium GWA2_31_9
CATCCTTTTTTTAAATTTCAAATCTCAAATTCCAAGTCTCAAATTCCAAGTCCCAAATTCCAAGACTTGGGGCTTGGAATTTTGATTTTGATACTTGGTGCTTTACATTATTGCTTCCTGAATAATTTCTGTAATATCTCTAATTACAATTTTATCACGGTCTTTATGAGATAATAAGCTGTCTTCAAAGTTAGCGATACAATAAGGGCATGCAGTAGCTAAAACTTCTGCACCAACATCTGATGCTTGGTCGAGCCTGATGTCAGAAAATCTTTCTCCTTTTGGTGTATCCATCCAAATACGTCCGCCTCCGCCACCACAGCAAAGACTTTCTTCTCGTGATTCTGCCATCTCCGAAAGTTCTAATCCTGCAATTTTCTTTAAAACATTACGTGGTTCGTCATAAACTCCATTATGTCTGCCAAGGTAGCAAGGGTCGTGATAAGTAACTTTCTTTTTATATTCTTTATCAAGAACAAGTCTTCCTGAGTTTATTAATTCAAAAACGTATTGAGCCATGTGAACTATCTCAAATTTTACCATAAAATCGGGATATTCATTTTTAAATGTATGGTAGCAATGTGGCGAAGAAACAAGGATTCTTTTTACTCCATTATCAATAAATGTTTTGATATTTTCTTTTGCTAATTGTCGATATAAATCTTCATCTCCAGCTTTGCGAATACTTTCTCCACAGCAATTTTCTTTTGAACCTAAAATTCCAAAGTTTACACCAGCTTTATTTAAGATATTGACAGTAGCTTTTGCTACCTTTTTTAATCTTGGGTCAAAGCTTAGAAAGCATCCGGAGAAATATAAAATTTCCATTTTTTCTTCAAATGGTTTTACTGAAAGACCTTCTGCCCAATCAGCTCTTTTAGCTCGGTCTTCAGAAAAAGGATTTCCGTCGGCAACAAGTCCAGAACGAATTGCACGTATAGGATTTACAGAAGGTGGATATAAGCCATATTCAGTTGCAATACGTCGCATTGCAATTCCAGACTCAACCTGCTTAACGTTTCTTGGACAGGCTTTTTGGCATTTTCCGCAAGTAGTACAACGCCAAATATCTTCTCCTTCAATTTCTGTCATTCCGAAATTAGCTTCACGAACAATCTTTCGCATACTAAAGTTTCTCACTTTATTCCAAGGACAAACAACATCGCATTTACCACATTGATAGCATAATTTAAAAGCGTCTCCACCCTTTTCTTTTATTATTTCGCTAATCTCTTTATAGTCGTTTACATTCTCCATCGTTCCATGTTTCAAGTTTCAAATTCCAAGTCCTAAATTCCAAGTCTCAAGTTCAAAATCCCAAGCCCTAAATTCCAAGCCCAACCACGTCATTGCGAGGCACGAAGCAATCTACAAATTCCGAGTTCTAAGTTGGTAATATTCATAGCTTATTAATTATTGAGGCAAGTATTAATTTTAATTCTACAGATTCTTTAACCAAAGATTCGTTTTTATTTATGTCTCCAAGTTCTAATTTGTTAAATATTCGCAGAAAATAGTTTGATTCACGCATTTCTTTTAGTGATATTCCAATTTTAGTTTTGGCATCAGGTTTTGTTGGTGAACCCTGTGATTCTTCATAGTTTGCACCACTTGATGTTGATGATTTAACAAGTTGACGCTTCATGTCAATTGTTTCTATTGAATTTTTTATAGTACGTAAATATAAAATTACATCAACAGCAAATTTTAGCAATCTTTCACAGAGGTTATTTTTTTCAATCATTATATTCGTTTTCTTTCTTCTTTCTTGAAATTTGGAATTTGCGTTTTGGGGCTTGGGACTTTATATTAGCCTTTTTTTGCCGCCGACATCTGTGCAACCAATTCATTTACTTTATTTAATCCAAACTTTGTAGCCAATGCTTCCAATCCTATTTCTAACTCATCTTGTTTTACTTCGTCGTCAACTTCCACTTCACGTTCCTCAAAAACAATTGCTTCGTTTAAACACCATTTTACACACATTGGTTTGTCGAGTGTTGGGTCGCTTTCACACATATCGCATTTTA
>MEND01000183.1:2158-2300 GCA_001768975.1 Bacteroidetes bacterium GWA2_31_9
TATTCGCCTGCATATACAGGAACATAAATATCAGCAATAGGGTCATGAATAATCCTAATACGCGACCTCGAAGGATTATTGCTACTATATTTGGGAGATGAATGAAAAGAAGAGCAAATAACTTCACATGCCCTGCAACCAT
>MEND01000183.1:2306-19384 GCA_001768975.1 Bacteroidetes bacterium GWA2_31_9
TATCAACATCAATTTTTATAGTTTTAACTATTTTAGTTTTCTTTTCACCCTTCATGTTTTTCGCCCTCCGTTTTATTTGAAATTTCTTTTGATGGAGCATCTGAACTATTTTCATTATTGATGCCTCTTCTTTGGAATTCTTCGTTTACATAATCTAAACCCAAATCGTGTAATGACTCTTTAGTGGGTATTCCTTCATCATTCCAACCTTTAAACTTGTAATAAGCATCTAGTAATTCTTTTTCTAATTCAGGGAATCTTTTTTTCCAATGATCTTCTGGTGGTTTTTCGTCTTTTCTTCTCATTCCTCTGGCAATATTAATTGCTCTAACCAGAGTTCTATATCTTTTTGCGGCTTTTGATAATATATGTTGATCCATTTCAATACCAGCACCTTCTGAAATAAATTTTGGTAAATTATGAATATGATAAGCTGCTTTCATGTGAAATGAAGATAAGCCTGCACAAATGCCAAGTGCATCATCAATATAGTGCATTTTTTCTTGCCAGTCAACTATATCGCAACACATGTCAACGGTGGGGAAATATGGATTTGATTTTTCGCCTCTTGGTTCCCATTCCATTAATATTTGTTTAAACTTATCGTCAGGAACTTGAAACCAGTCTTTGCAAAATTCTTCTCTTTCTTCAATTGTAGCAAAAGGTCCTTGTGGAAACTGTCCTTCAATTTGTGTAATGCTAATCTTCTCACCTGTAGCATACATTAGGTAATAAATAGGATTAAGCATAGATAATTTAAGAGGAAGCTGTTCTTGTTTTTTAATATTATTATGTGCAAAAGCTTCTGCACCATTTCCAATTTGTTCGGCTGCGCTATGAGTTCCGTTAGCTAAAATATCTCCTATTCCTTCTCTGCGAACTATTTTATCAAGTAAATAAAAAAATCTTTCTTCATTAGTTGAAGGCAAATCAGGAAAATCTTTTTCTGTTAAAATTCCTGCTTCCAAAAGTTCAAGTGCAAATGCCATAACCTGTGGGGCAGAGTATCCATCAACGCCATATTCGGTAGCACGCTGAGCGATTGTAAGTCCAAATTCTAAATCGGAATAAGCAGCCATTGTATATGTAAGCTTCGAGAAGCATTTCATCATATATGTGGGAAGGTCTTTAACCTTAATGGTTGCACCGCATTTCATAGGGCAATTATAACAACTTATTAATCTTTTTCGAGAGCTTTCCATGGTTTCTAACCAAGATTTGTCAACGTCTTCAGTCCAGAAATCTTTTCTTCTGGTTCGTGCATTTCCCCACATGAAATTTTCGGTATGCCATTTTTCATCATGTATAGCCATTTCTTGTGGTGAACCAAGAACTCCTAAAATAGGAATTACTCCGGGAATTGGATTTTTTTCACGGAACTTTATAAATTCTAATATTTCGTTACAAAGTTTTAGGTATTCAACAGGTCTAACAATATTTATATCTTTTGTGCCACGAACAACAATTGCTTTAACTCCTTTATCACCCATTACTGCTCCAATTCCGCCACGGCTGGCACTTGACCGCCCTTGTTCTATAGATGCAAATAAAACTCTATTTTCGCCAGCCATTCCAATTGCAGCAACCTGAGCTTTTGGTTCTTTCAGTTCATTACGAAGAATTTCGGCTGTTTCAATCGAACCTTTTCCTTTTAAATGTGATGCGTTGCGAATTTCAACCTTATCGTTATTGATATAGATATATACCAATTCGGGAGATTTTCCACGAAGAATAACTTTATCATATCCTGCATATTTTAATTCGGGAGCCCAAAAGCCGCCCATCATTGAAAATGCCATCAAATTTGTTAATGGCGAAATGGTGGATACAATAGTTCGATTACATCCGGGAGCCATAGTTCCAGCTAAAAGTCCTGCTGCAAAAATCAAAAGATTATCGGGAGAAAAGGCATCAACTTCGGGTGATACTCTTTCCCATAATATTTTTGCGTTAGTGCCTAAGCCTCCAAGATAAAGTTCAGTATCTTTGGGGTCGGTTGCAACTCTCTCTATGCTTCCTCGGGTTAAGTCAATTTCTAAATTAAAACCTGTTTCTGCGTATCTCATTTTTTAACTATTTGTTAAATATTAAATCCAATACTTAAATAAATTCAAAAGATAATTTTCTATAACATTTTATAAATCTGAAAAATAAGGCAATCTATAATTCTAAAAAGCCACCAATTATTATGTTATAGGGCACAATATAAGAAGATTTTTTGTAGAAAAAAAACTATTTTTTTGCCATCAATCTGGAAAAAATTGTAGCAAATAAAACAACAGAAATTGAACTTAATGGCATAAGTATAGCTGCAAAAACAGGAGATAATTCTCCTTGAACCGCAAAGTAAAGACCTACAATGTTATATAAAAAAGATATTGCAAAACTAATTCTAACGATATTTACACATTGTCTGGAATACAAGAGTAATTTTGGCAAAAAATCGAAAGATTTTGCATCAAGAATTACATCACACGAAGGAGAAAAGCTGTAAACATTATCTGAAACCGAAATTCCTACATGACTTTCGTTTAACGCTCCAGCATCGTTTAGTCCGTCGCCAATCATTAATGTCGTTTTATCAGAACTGTTGAGGGATTTTAAATATTCTAACTTTTCTTGAGGCGACTGATTAAAATAAATATTAGAATTGTTTGGTAAATGTTGTTTAATATTTTCCTTTTCTGAATTGTTATCGCCAGATAGCACGTGAAGATTGTACTTTTTTGATAATTCGTTTGTAATTGAACTTAAATTAGCTCTATATTTATTTGATATTTTGTAATATCCTTTAACGATATTGTTAAAAGAAACGTAAACCTTTGTACTCAAATTATTTTCATCTGAAGTTGTTTTGGCAACAAATTCTTCGCTTCCAATTGAAATTGTCAAATCATTCAAAATTCCTGAAATTCCTTTTCCAGCAATTTCTTCAAAATTGCTTACGGAATAAATTTTTGACTCTTTAATACTATTGTAAATAATTGAGCTTAATGTATGTGTTGAATGTCTAACAAGCGATTTTATTATTGCTAAATCATTATCTGATAGAATTTTGCCGACAAATTCTATTTCTGAATCATTTTTATGTGTAATTGTTCCAGTTTTATCAAATACAATATCTGTAACTTTGCTTAAAACTTCAATTACATCAACTGATTTCAAATAAACACCTTTTTTTCCAAGGCTTCTGATTGCGTTTCCAAATGTAAAAGGTAAAGACATTGATAAAGCACATGGACAAACAACAATCAGAACAGAAGTAAATGCATAAATTGCTTTTTCAGGCAAGTATATTAGCCAAAAAATCAATGTTATAAGAGCAATTGAAAGAGTGATGTAAGAAAAATATTTTCCAACTATATCAACAATTTTATTCAAACGAACTTTTTTTTCGCCAGCAAAGAATTTTTCGTTCCACAATTGAGTTAAATAGCTTTGCTCGACATCATTTTCGACAATTAGCTCTAATGATTCTCCAATTTGTTTTCCACCAGCATAAATTATTTCACCGACAGATTTTGAAACAGGTAGTGTTTCTCCAGTTACAAAGCTGTAATCGATATGTGCAACACCTGATTTTAGTACTGAATCGGCAGGAATTAATTCATTATTTCGGATTAAAATTACATTAGATTTTTTAAGGTTTTCGAGAGTTACGCTTTTCTCCGAATTATCCTCTACAACTGTTACTGCAATTGGAAAATATGAAGTATAATCTCTATCGAATGATAATGCTTGATAGCTTTTGTTTTGAAACCATCTTCCTATTAGAAGAAAAAATATTAAACCAGCAAACGAATCCATGTATCCATTTCCATGTCCCGAAAAAATCTCAACTGTGCTGTATGAAAATAGTGCAATTATTCCAAGAGAAATTGGGAAATCGATATTTAAAATTCCTTTTTTCAAATTTTTGAATGCTGAAATAATATAGTCGTTACTGCTGTAAATTAGAACAGGAAGTGCCAAAATAAAAACAATATATCCAAAAAATTGTTTAAATGAATGTTCCAAAAATTCAGCTCCAGTAACATATTCTGGAATTGTTAGCAACATAATATTGCCAAAAGCAAAACCAGCAATTCCGAGTTTAAAAATCAATTTTCGATTATTCGTTTTTTGTCGTTTTTTTTCAGAATCTTTTAGCGAAATATCAGGTACATAATGAATTGAAACCAATAACTCAACCAGATTTCTAAGTGAGATTTTATCGGAATTAAAAGCAATTGTTACTTCCTTTTTTATGAAATTTACAGTGCTTTGAAATATTCCTTCGTTTATTTTATGTAAATTTTCTAACAACCAAATACATGAACTGCAATGTATTGAAGGAATATAAAATTGAATTTTCTTTAGATTTCCTTCCGAAAAAATCAGCAATTTGTCGGCAATTTCTTTTTGGTCGAGATAAGCGTATTTATTTCCAACATAAGTGTTTTCGACTTTAATTCCAGGCGAATTTTCAATCTGATAATAGCTATAAAGCTTATGAGAAGAAAGAATTTCGTAAACTGTCTGGCAACCGTTACAGCAAAAATTATTGTTTTGCCAAACTACAGGATTGTTTCCACAATCGTCGCCACAATGTTTACAAGATGTCATTATTCAAAAATAAACAACAAAATTAATTTAAGAAGTCAATTAATAAGGATTTATTCTATTGTTTTAAATAAAAAAGCAGAAAGCGTGGACGCTTTCTGCATTTTACGAAATTTTTGAGATGTATAAAAAATTAGTAAGCTCTAATTGATTTCAGAGAAATATAAATTTATTAGCCCGTAGGGCTTCAATGTCAATAAAATACAATATATTAATAAATTTTTGTCCGTAGGACATTAACAAAAAAGTAAATATGGCAAACTACAATACCCACTTGTATAAAGTTGTATATTCCCTATGGGAAAATATTAAACAGTGGTTTGAGTTTTTATTGTCATTAATGCCCTACGGGCAATTTTTTCTGAAAGCAAATTGAATTTACAAAAATTACTTAATAAATTAAGACAGTCCGCTAATTACACCATTATCATCAATATCCATTCCTTCTGATGCTGGAATTGATGGAAGTCCCGGCATACGCATCATAGCTCCCAAAATTGGAATAATAAATCCTGCTCCGGCTGCTATTTCAAATTCGCGAATAGAAACTGTAAAATTTTTAGGACGACCAATCAGTTTTTCATTGTCAGACAATGATTTTTGAGTTTTTGCCATACAAATTGGCAAGTTTTCAAGTCCCAAAGTTTTGATTAGTTGTAAATCCTTTTCGGCTTTTGGAGAATATTCAACTCCATCTGCTCCATAGATTTCTTTAGCAATAGTTTCGATTTTTGTTTTAACAGGCAGATTCCAATCGTACAATCCTTTCATGTCGTTTTGGTTCAATTCAATGTTTTCAACAACTGCTCTTGCCAAATCTTGAGTTCCATCGCCGCCTTTAGCCCAACCATTTGATTCAACTGCATTTACATTGTATTTTGCACAAATTTCTTTAACAACTTTAATTTCTTCAGGACTGTCGCCAGTTCTTAGATTAATTGCAACAACAGGTGTAACGCCAAATTTCTTAATATTCTCAATATGTTTTTCAACGTTAGCCATTCCAGTTATTACTTTTTCAACACTTGGATTGTTAAATTCTTCTGTTTTTGCACCACCATGATAACGTAAAGCTCTAACAGTGACAACAAGAACAACCGTGTTGACTTTTAAACCAGCATAACCACATTTTATATCAATGAATTTTTCAGCTCCAAGGTCGGCACCAAAACCAGCTTCAGTAATAACATAATCTGAAAGAGATAATCCCATTTTAGTTGCCACAATTGTATTAGTTCCCTGAGCAATGTTTGCAAAAGGGCCTGCATGAATAATTGCAGGATTTCCTTCTAAAGTTTGAACAAGATTTGGCTTAATTGCATCTTTCAATAAAATTGCCATTGCATTTTGAGCTTTTAAATCTCTAGCAAAAATTGGTTTTTTATCAAATGTAAATCCAACAAAAATATTCCCAATTCTTTCTTTCAACTCTTTCATATTATTAGACATACAAAGAATTGCCATAATTTCAGAAGCTGCTGTAATGTTAAAGCCTGTTTCGCGAGGAATTCCATCGCCTGTACCGCCAAGACCGATTACAATATTTCGCAAAGAGCGATCATTTAAATCCATAACACGTTTCCACATAATTGTACGAGGATCGATGTTGAGACTATATTGTTTGTTTTGAATATTATTATCAATAAGTGCTGATAACAAATTATTTGCTTTTTCAACTGCCGAAAAATCGCCAGTAAAATGCAAATTAATATCTTCCATTGGAATAACTTGTGAGTTTCCACCTCCGGCAGCACCACCTTTTATTCCGAAAACAGGACCAAGCGATGGCTCACGTAAAACAACTGTTGTTTTCTTGCCAATTTTGTTCATTCCTTCTGTTAACCCAATTGAAACAGTTGTTTTTCCTTCTCCTGCAGGAGTTGGAGTCATTGCAGTAACTAGAATTAATTTACTTTTTTTAATCTTTTCTTCATCTATAAGTGTTAATGGAATTTTAGCTTTATATTTTCCATATAATTCCAAATCGTCTTCATTAATTCCAAGTTTTGCTGCGATTTCTCTAATCGGCTTTAATGTTGCTGCTTGAGCAATTTCAATATCAGATTTCATATTTTATAAGTAATTAGTGTCTATCCATAAAGTCAAGAGTTTGAAACAGAATGTTCGAGTTCGAGGTTTCGATGAGCTGAAAATCAGGAGTGTACTTCAGTACACGACTGATTTGAAGGTCGAGAATAACGATGAAATCGGACATTATGGACAAACTCTAATTATATTATTTTGTAAATATAAAAATTTAAAACTTTTTAAAAGGTTTGTTTGATTGTGTTTTTTAAAGAATATAAAAAAGCTGATTAGTTCTCTCTCTTAATAATTGCAGCCATACTAACACCACCGCCACCGCAAATTGAAGCAACACAAAATTCCTTATTTGTTTGTTTCAAGGCATAATATCCGGTGGTTAAAATTCTTGCACCACTAATTCCGGTTGGATGTCCCAAAGCTATTGCTCCACCATGTATATTTAATTTTTCTGGATTAATATTTAGTGTTTTTTGATTAGATAAAACTTGTACGGCAAATGCTTCATTAATCTCAACTAAATCAATATTTTCTAAAGTCATTCCTGCTTTTTTTAATGCCAACGGAATAGCAATTGAAGGACCTTCTCCCATTATTGATGGACTTACAGATATTTGAGAAAATGAAACTATTGAAAATAATGGTTTAATTCCTAATTCTTTTGCACGCTTTCTACTCATTACAATTAATGAAGTTGCTCCATCGCTAAGTCCACATGAATTTCCGGCTGTAACAGAACCGTCTTTTCTGAAAGCTGGTTTGATTTTAATTAAATCTTCGATATTGATATTGTGTCTGATTGTTTCGTCTTTATCAAAAATTATTGATTCTGCATTTTTTTTAGATTTTACTTCTACTGAAACAATTTCTTCGTTGAACCAACCATTTTTTTGAGCATCTGAGGCTTTTAAGTGGCTGCTAACAGCATAATTATCTTGTTCTTCTCGTGTGATTTTATATTTGTCACAAATGTTTTCAGCCGTTTCGCCCATTCCTTGACCAATCAATGGATCAATGCTATCGCTCCAGCCATCTTCAAGAATTTTATTTCCCATTTTAAAACCATCCCAGCGAGCATTTTTTAACAAATATGGAATCGAACTCATATTTTCAAATCCTCCTGTTACAACAATTTCAGCTTCTCCAAGCCTAATTGCCTGAGATGCCATTGCAATTGAACGCATCCCAGAAGGACAAGCCATATTAAGTGTAACTGCCGGAATTTCAATAGGAATCCCTGCATTTACCATTGCTGTACGTGCAGGATTTGGTCCATTTCCAGCTTGACGACAACTTCCAAGAATTACATCATCAATTAGTTTAACATCAATATTAGCTCTTTTTATTGCTTCTTTAATGGCTATTGCACCTAAATCATAAGATGGAATATTTTTTAACGTTCCACCAAATTTTCCCATTGCAGTTCTACATGCAGAAACAATTACAACATCGTTTAAATTCATATCAAATAATTTAAATTTGAATTTTTTTATTAAGCTAAAGTAATAGAAAATTCACGAAACCATTAAAATTAAAAAATTAAAAATTAAAAAAAATTCATTTATCACTTTTGTATTAATTCTGTTTTATTAAATTTGTATAACAATTAAATCTTTTAATATGAGATACTTTATATTATTTTCCATACTAATATTAATTTCTAATATGTTATTTTCGCAAGATATTATTAGAAAAACAGATGGTTCTGAAATAAATTGTAAAATTATAGAAGCAACAAAATCAGAAGTAAAGTACAAAATTTCAGATAATAACGAGCCTAAAAGTATTAATTCTGATGAGATAAAAGAAATTCAGTTTAGCAATGGAACAGTAAAGCCTTACACAACAAGCACTGTTGATTATGAGTTGAAAAGGCACATGTTTTCTATTGAACCTATTGATATTATTGCATTTCAAATATTGCATTTAGGTTATCAATTTCAAGCTTCAAAAAAATTAGCAATTTATATTCCTTTCAGATACAAACTTAGAGGCGATTTTTGGGGATTATCGACAGATTTCAGATATGTTTTAAATAACTCTGAACCTTCAAAAATATATGTTGGACCACTGGATTTAGGTGATGGAACAGTAGATTATTTTATTGGACCTTCATTACAGGGTGTTTCTTCCAAAAAAGATGGATTTTATTCATATATTAAAGCTACTGCAGGAGTTTCGTTACAACAACTTTGGGGCTTTAATGCTTCACTTTTTATTGGATTTGGACCTGGTTACAATTTTGCTGACTCTGCATCAGATTTCGACTTTAATTTAAATTTAACTTTTGGCTATCGATTTAATAAAAGAATTAAAAAGACCTATTAAGGAATATTTTCTGTTAAATTAGAATATACGCCCATCCTTATCTCAGAAGCTTCTCTTTCAACATAATTATTAAGTTCCATTAAAGCTGCAAGTAGTACTTGAGAATAATTTTGTGATGCATTTTTAAATCCTCCGGCTCTCGTTTGCCAAACCTTATATATTAGGGGAAACCCACCTTCAACAGGATTTATAGCAGAAACTACAGCCTTTACATTCCCACTTCCTGCATGGTATGTGTGCATTACAAGCAATTTAAACCACAAATCAGATTCGTCGTACGGAATATTGTATGATGCAAGTAATTCTTTTACAGATGGAATACAAATGCTTTTAATAAATTTTGAAGCAGCATAAGCTGAGCGTTTTACGTCTTTTCGTTCATCAACATATTTATTTACTTGAAGTCCATATTTTCTGGCAACATATTTCATTAATTGATATGGACCATAAGCTCCTACGTTTGATTTTTGTAGTTTGTTTGGACTTTCAATTAGTAAAATTGATTGTGCGTACCAAGGGTCAACTTTATTGGAAATAAAAACTGGAAGACTTGCATCTATATTTGGAATTGCATTTTTGAAATCATAAAAGAACTTTTTGCCAGATGAAAATAATATTTTGCATGAATCGTCTAAGCAATATTCTCTTCTTAAGCTATCTCGATAAGCAGCTTTTTGTTCGGGCGTTTTTTTATTGTAAAACGAAACATGAATTTTATCTAGTATTATTCTGCTACTCGACTCATTCATTAAAGCTGAATCTGCAGGTAGATTAATTAGTTTACGCCAATAGTTAGGTTGAGGCACTGTGTCCCAGAAATTTGCTGTAATTATTGAATCACGAATTAATCTACGATAAATAGAATCATTTTTGAACAAAACCTCACTACATATATATTTTCTGGTCGAATCCGAGCAAAAAGCTAAATTAGTAACTTCTGAATATGCAGTTGTGTCTAATTCCGTAACAACATCTAATTCTTGTGCTAAAGCAACATTTGCAAATAGAAAACTAACGATTAGTGTTTGAATAATTTTCATAAAAGATTAAATTTTAGACAAATATAATAACGAGAAATTGTAAATTACTAATATGCAGATTGTTATAAAGTTATCAATTGGGTTTGTATTTACCTGATAATGTGTAGAATAAAATTATTTATTAATAAACGTTCGTTGATAAGTTTATCAGAATTATTGTTAAATCATCTGTTTTTAGCTTTAGAATCTTTAAAATGATAAAATAAATTATTAAAAATTATAACTTTGATTCATCAAAAATTAAGAATGACAAACAAAAACGATAAAACCTGCCCCTAAAAAAATCAAATATTTGTTATAATATGTTTTTAATTAGAAATTTACTTATACTAATAACTATAATTACAATATTTTCATGCACTAATTCAAGTACAAATATATATTGGAAGTCAGGAGTATTAAAAGAATATAGAAAATATAAGAATGAAACTGATACAAGTGAATATTATTGTGAAAAATATTACATTTCTGGAAAAATAGAAGAAAAAGGATATATTAAAGAGAATGTAAAAGATGGTCAATGGATTAGCTTTTTTGAGAATGGGAAAATTAAAAAAAAGGAAAATTATGATTTGGGTAAACTTAATGGTTTATCTATTGAATATTATGAGAATGGGAAGTTAAAATGTAATCAGAATTTCGATTTCGATAATCCAATTAAAAAATGGATTTATCTTGATTCAATTGGAAATGTTTTAGAAGAAGGATATTATGAACAAGGAGGAATCAAAGTAGGGACATGGTTTATTAACGAAAATGACATAAAAGAAGAAATTTCTTACGATAATAATGGCTCAATTTTAAAATCAATAAAAACTGATTTGATAAAGAATGAAACTTCTATCTTATTTTTTTATTCTGGTGGTGGTGGCTTTAAAGCAGAAGGATGGTTAAAAAATAATAACCTTGATAGTATCTGGATTAAATATTATAGTAATGGACAAATAAAGTTAAAAGGAAAGTTCAGATGTGGCAGCATAGATGATTATATTTTTGAAGACTATCTTTGTGATGAAGACGAAACATTATTTAATTATGTAAATTCATGTAAGGTTGGAATATTTGAATATTGGTATAGCAATGGGATAAAAAGAGCTCAAACTTTATGTAATGATAGTTTGGAATTAATAAATGAATATTGGAATGCATCAGGAATTCAAATTGTTAAAAATGGTGAGGGAAAGGTGATTGTTGCATTTGATGAAAATCGAAATAAAGTATTAATATTTAAAAACGGGAAAGTAATTAAACAATATTATTCGAAATTAAAAGTATAATTTAAGAGGTCTCAAAAAGTGAATAATCAAAATATCAATAAAATCCGCTTCTGGAAAAACATAGCAATTATTGCAGGAATACTGGCAATTTTAATATCTGTACTACTAGTTGCAAACTATTTTCAGATAAAGCGTTCCGATCCTGTAAATACTAAAGTCATTAATGCTTTGGTCGAAAGATTAAACCAAAATCCAACCGACCTACAATTAAAAAACGAAATTCGTGAATTTGACCTTCTTGCTCGCAAAGCATACTTTACAAATACATGGCAAATTCGCACAGGAGGCTATCTGCTTATAATTCTTGTGATTATTCTTGTTATTTCAATGCAGATAATTAATTCGGCACAAAAGAAAATAGAACTTAATCTAAATTCCGATTCTGAAAAATTTCCCGAAATGCAGAAAAAAGCAAGAAAATGGATTAGCATTGGAGGAATTGTACTGGCATTAATTTCAGTTGTTTTTGCCTATTTGTCATATAGCGATATGCAAAATAAATTTGTTCAAAAATCAGGCATTCAAAACATTAACGATTCTACAGAAAATAATTCAAATAATACTATTGACTCAACATTAACTTTGGCAAAAACAGATTCTGTTTCAATTGCTCCAACTATTTCAGATTCAACACAAAATCAGCAATTAGTTAATTCAGAATTTCCTTCACCAGAAATGAAAAATAATTTCCCCACATTCCGTGGTGTTGGCGGAAATGGAATTGCTTTCCAAAAAAATATTCCTGAAGATTGGGATGGAAAATCGGGCAAAAATATAAAATGGAAAACCAAAATTTTATTAGCTGGTTATAACTCGCCTATAATTTGGGGAAATAATATTTTTCTAACAGGCTCAAGTGCTTCAAAGCAAGAGGTTTATTGTTTTAATAAAAAAACTGGAAAACTTATTTGGTCAACAGATGTTACAAACCTTTCAGGAGCATCGGCAAAATCGCCAAAAGTAACCGACGATACAGGCTATTCGGCACCAACCGCAGCAACCGATGGCACAAAAGTATATGCAATTTTTGCCAACGGCGATATTGTTGCTCTTGACTTGAATGGGAAAAAAGTATGGGCAAAAAATCTTGGAGTTCCCGATAATCATTACGGACATTCATCGTCGTTAATGCTTGTAAATAATAAAGTTATAATTCAATACGACCATAAATCTGCTGCAAAAGTCATTGCTTTGAATTGCGAAACAGGCGAAAAAGTCTGGGCTACCGACCGAAAAGTGAAAGTTTCGTGGGCATCTCCGCTGGTTGTAAATATTGGAAAAAGAGTCGAAATTATGCTTTTTGCCGAGCCAAATGTTATTTCTTACGACCCCGAAACCGGAAAAGAAAACTGGAAAATAGATTGTACTTATGGCGAAGTTGGACCCTCGCTTGCCTATTCCGATGGAATTGTTTTTGCAATGAACGAATATGCAAAATTGGTTGCAATTCAGATTGGTAATCAACCAAAAATACTTTGGGAAAATAGCGATTTTATGTCAGATGTGCCAAGTCCGGTTGCAAAAGATAATCTTTTAATAATTCCAACAAGTTACGGAACAGTAGTGTGTTACGAAGCCTCAACAGGAACAAAATACTGGGAACACGATTTTGGAGTTGGCTTTTACTCTTCGCCAATTTTGGTTGATGGGAAAATTTACCTGATGGATAAAAAAGGAACAATGCATATTTTCAAATTTGATAAAGAATTTAAAATAATCGGCGAACCAAAACTCGGCGAAGATTGCGTATGTACACCTGCATTTGCCGATGGAAATATTTTTATAAGGGCTGGGGGTAGTTTGTATTGTGTGGGGAAATAATTTTCATAATTATGATTTAATGGATTAAAAAATTAATGAATAGATGATTGAACAGAAAAATAAAATAGCAATTCATCGTTTTCTTGACGAAGCAGGAGATACAGCTTTTTTTGGTAAAGGGAAATCAGATATTATTGGTACTAATGGCGTTTCAAATTGTTTTATGATTGGAATGGTTAAATTTAAAGAACCAATTGAGCAAATAAGGCTAAAGGTTAAAGAATTGCAGAACTTAATAGTAAAGGACCCTTATTTCAATGTTCCAAGTATTAATAAAAAAGAACAAAATTCTGGATATTATTTTCATGCTACAGACGACTTGCCTGAAGTAAGAAAATTATTTTTTGATTTTATTAAGCAAACAGATTGTAGCTTTGAAGCTGTAGTTGCAACAAAAACTATTGGAAGTTTTGTAAGTAAATACAAAAGTAAGGAAGAGTATTTTTACGCTGATATTCTTTCACATTTATTAAAAAACAAGCTTACACAAAAGAAAGAAAAAATTGTCCTTCATATTTCTGCTAGAGGTAAAAGTACAAAAAATAACAATTTGGAATTAGCTTTCGCAAAAGCAAAACAAAGGTTTTTAAGTAAAAAAAGTGAAAAAGAAATTAAAACCATAGTTGTTTTTAATGTAACTTATCCATCTATCGAACCATTGTTAAGTATAGCTGATTATTTTTGCTGGGCAGTTCAGAGGGTTTTTGAGAGAGGAGAAACAAGATTTTATGATTCGCTAAAAGAAAAAATTTCAACTGTGATAGATTTGCATGATATATCTAATTATAAAGATTTTAAGAATTATTATGGTCCAAAAAATCCCTTAACATCAGGAAATAAAAAAAGCCCACAATTGCACTAATCTTTGGTTAAACCTTAGAAACGACTTGAAGTCGACGTTCATGCATAGCAGACTTATTATTACAAAAATAAACAATTTATAAGAGGTTGTCAATATTTTAACAAAAAAATAAAAATAATTTTGATGTTTTTAAATGATAAAAGGTATGGAAACTAAAATTAGGCTCTCTTCAAAAAGTAAATTTTTAAAAAGAAAAATCAATACAGAAAAGTATTATTTAAAAATTGAAAGAGTAGAGGTTGTTGCTGAAAATAATGATAAAACTAAGAACCAACTCAATAATTCATCAATTAATATAAAATTAATTTACAAGAAACGGTCTTTTGATAACCCATTAGACCTTTCATTTCGATATGATGCTCAAAAAAAAGCTTTTGTTAGTCAGATTAATAGTTTACAGTTTAATAAAAATCTTTTATATTCTAATAATACTAAATTTAATGATATTGAATATGAATTAGTTGAGGAAAATGAAACTGATTTTGAATATGAAATTTATTATTCAACTATTGAATTAGAAAAAACAATTTATGAAACCTTTGAACACTTTAAATCTCATTTAGATGAACATGATAATTCAAAAATTCTATTTTCTGCTCCATTTGGACATGGAAAAACAACATATTTAAATGAATATTTTAATTATTATTCTAAAGAATACGAAGTCTTTCATTTATTCCCTGTAAATTATTGTGTTGCTAAAAATGAAGATATTTTTGAATTTATTAAGTTTGAAATTCTATTTCAATTATTAGGAAGAGATGTTGATTTTGATAAAGAGAAGTTTTCTTATCTTGAAACAATTCCAGAATTTGCATTAAAAAATGCACATAAGCTTTTATCTACTTTTCTATTAAATCTGCCAAAAATAGGGAAAAGTGCATTTGATATATATTCAAAATTATATGAACTTTCACAGAAGTATTTTCAATACCATGATGATTTACAAATTGATGATAAGCAAAAAGCGGAAAATTTCTTAGCCAAATTTTATGAAAAGGAAGGCTCAATTTATGAAGATAATTTTTATACTCAATTAATTCGTCAATTACTTGAACAATTAAAATTAAAATCAAACAAGGAAAATGTTCTTATTATTGATGATATGGATAGAATGGATCCGGAACATATTTTTAGAATTTTAAATGTATTTTCAGCACAATTTGACAGACAGGATTATATAGATGGTGACACAAATAAATTTGGATTTGATAAAATAATTTTAGTTTGTGATTCTGAAAATTTAAATAGAATATTTTGTCATAGATATGGACATAAAACTGATTTTTCAGGCTATATAGATAAATATTTTAGTAAGCAAATCTATAAATATGATAATCGAAAAACTATACAATCAATTATTAAGATGATTAGTAATAGATTTCCAGATGGAGACCATCAAACATATATTTTAAAAGTAATTTTATCTGATTTCAATGATGCAAATATATTATCATTAAGAGAGGTTATAAAAATAGAATCAAAACCTATTGTAAATAAATATGATGGAAATGATAGTTCATTATTTTTTCATACATGTTTATTTCATTTATCTTTTTTAAGTTCTATTATGAGTTTAGAAAGCTTAGTTCTAAAACTAAAAATTTGTAGTGATTTTAAAATCAAATCAAAAAATTTTAATGTTAATTATGAAGAACTTTCTAAAATGGCATTTATTCCGCTCACAATTGATTTTGCAACTCGTGAAAAAAAGCAATTTAAATATAAAGGAGAAAATATTAGCATATTAATTGAGAATTATGGGCAACTAAATAATTATCAAATGTATTCTCCAAAAAAATTTGAACCGTCTCAAGATAAATTACAATTAAATGCGAGTGATTTTTATTTAATTTTAATTGAAATAGCAAAAACATACAAATCATACCTTAAAGAAAAATAATTCTCCGTGTAGCTCTGTGTGCTCTGTAACTCCATGATAAATATGCCCCAATCCCCAACCAACATAACCGCTCAAATAATTTTCAAAATTGGAAAAACACCCGATAAGGTTATTCCGATATTGCAGGCAATTCAAAAAGAATTTAACTATTTGCCAAAAGAGATTTTAGAATATGTTTGCGAAACCACCGAAATTACAGCATCCCAAATTTACAGCGTTTCTACTTTTTACTCACAATTTCGACACAAGGAAGTCGGAAAACACATTATAAATGTCTGTATCGGAACAGCTTGTCATGTTAAAGGAGCAATGCTGGTTTATGAAGCTTTTCGCAGAGAATTGAAATTAGACGAAACATTCATATCCAAAAATTTGGACACGCAAGAGGATGATTATATTATCGATGAAAAATTTAGACAGGATTACAGGATTAACAAGCACAAACCTGTAAATCCTGTAAATCCTGTCAAAAAAATATTAATAGTCAAAAATTCCGATACCGACTCAAAAGGACTTTTCACACTTAACAAAGTTGCCTGCCTTGGTTGTTGCACAATAGCCCCTGTAGTTCAAATAGATGATATAACTTACGGACATGTTTCAACCGACAATGTTTCAGAAATTCTGGAAGATTTTATTACCGCAAAGAATAACTTTGAAACAAAAACGAATTCATTTTCAAAATCCAAATCTGCAAATCAGGGCGAAATCCGTATTGGACTTGGCTCATGCTGTGTTGCCAGTGGAAGTGCCGAAGTTAAAGATGCATTGGAAAAAACACTTTCAAATAACAAAATAAATGTTGACGTAAAGCAAGTTGGATGCGTTGGAATTTGTAATCAAGTTCCGATGATGGAAATTCACAAAACAGGCTCACCGCCTGCAATTTATACCAAAATCAAACCCGAAGAAATTCGTAAAATTGTTCTCAATCATTTCAAACCCGAAAATTTTGTTACAAAAATAAAAAGTCAACTTTTCAATCTTGTCGAAAATATTGTAACTGAAGATATTCCCGAAACAACTCAGCATTATTCTTCCGAAAAAAGAGACACGCCAGTTTCCGAATTTCTTGATATGCAGGTAAATATTGCAACCGAAAATCGTGGCGAAGTAAAACCGCTTGATTTCGATGAATATACAAAACTTGGAGGCTTTGAAGCCTTTAAAAAATGCCTTAATTCTTTAAATCAGGAAGAGAT
>MEND01000183.1:19510-23092 GCA_001768975.1 Bacteroidetes bacterium GWA2_31_9
AGGCGACCCTGGAGCATTCATGGACAGAATGTTGCTCGAATCTTATCCTTTCCGAATAATCGAAGGTATGTTGATTGCCGCATTAGCAACCGGAGCAACAAAAGGTTATTTTTATATCAGAGCCGAGTACGGACTTGCAGTTAAGCAAATTACACAAGCAATTAAAATTTGCAAAGAAAAAGAATTTATAGGAAACAACATTTTGAAAAGTTCATTTTCGTTTGTTCTTGAACTGTTTGAAGGAGCAGGAGCTTTTGTTTGTGGCGAAGAAACCGCTTTAATTTCGTCAATTGAAGGAGAACGAGGATTTCCAAAATTACGCCCTCCATATCCCTCCGAAAAGGGATTGTTTAATTATCCGACTTTGATAAATAATGCAGAAACATTATCGCTGATTTCGTGGATTTTCAGAAATGGTGCTGAAAATTTCTATAAAATCGGAACTGAAAAAAGTAACGGAACAAAAGTTTTTGCATTAGCCGGAAAAATCAATCGTGGCGGACTTATCGAAGTCCCGATGGGAATTTCTGTTCGACAAATTGTAGAAAAAATCGGCGGCGGAATTCCCGACGGAAAAACATTTAAAGCTGTTCAGATTGGCGGACCATCCGGAGGTTGTATTCCTGCCCAAATGGCTGACATTTCGATTGATTACGAATCGCTTAAACAAGCAGGAGCAATGATGGGTTCAGGCGGATTAATTGTATTGGACGAAACCGACTGCATGGTTGATATAGCACGTTATTTTTTATCGTTTACACAAGACCAATCTTGCGGAAAATGTACATTTTGCCGAATCGGAACACGAAAAATGCTCGAATTATTGAACAAAATTACAACAGGAAAAGGAACTTTAGAAGATATTGATAAACTCGAAGAACTTGCTCTCAAAACCAAGCAGGGAAGCCTTTGCGGACTTGGAAAAACAGCCCCAAATCCGGTTCTTTCGACATTGAAATATTACCGCAACGAATACGAAAGCCACATTAATGGAAAATGCCCAACCGGAAAATGCAAAGAAATAATCACTTACAGCATTACACACGATTGCATTGGCTGTACAAAATGTGCTCAAAAATGTCCGTCAGATGCAATTGAAACCAAACCACACGAATTGCATTTTATTGATTTAGAAAAATGTATAAAATGTGATATTTGTAGGCAGGTTTGTCTGGTGAATGCGGTTATTATTAATTAGTAAAGGAACGCTGATAACGCTGATAGTTATGATTTACGCTGAAAATATTAGAGTTAACATAAATAATTCAACATCATCATACAGACAAAAAAATGAATGGATAAAAAATAATTTTGACAGATAGAAAAGAAAAAGTTTTTTTGATAAAATGAACTTATAAAATCAAGACCAACAATGAATAGCATCGTAAAATTTGAGGATGTTGAAAAAAGGATTATTGACATCCGAAATCAAAATGTTATTATAGACAGTGACTTTGCTGAACTATATAGTGTTGAAACAAAAAGAATCAATGAAGCTGTAAGCAATAATCCTGATAAATTTCCTGAAGGTTACATCATTAATTTGACCAATAATGAATGGAACATATTGAAGTCGAAATTTTCGACTTCAATTAAGGGTGGAAAAACAAAACTCCCTAAAGCATTTACTGAAAAAGGGTTATATATGCTTGCAACAATACTAAAAAGTGAAAAAGCAACACAAACAACCCTTGCAATAATTGAAACTTTTGCAAATATAAAAAACCTTTCAAGAAACATAAAAGAATTATCTGAAGCTAAAGACGAGCCGAAAAAGAAAGATATTATGCGAAAAAGTGGCGAGATAATTACCGAAATTTTAGGAGACGACCTTAATTTAAACGAAACCGAAACCACATTTGAACTTAATTTTGCTGTACTAAAACTAAAGCATACAATAAAAAGAAAATAATAAATATTTTAGACGAACTTTTAGATATTCAATACGGCAAAATTGGAACTAAAAAGAGTTATGAATTTGAAAAAATGTGTGGTATTTCGTTATTAGCGAAACATTTCAGAATGTATATTCTGACTACTTTCCTTCGTATTTTTTTTTAATTGCACCCAACTTGTAACAATGTTTACTCACTACTATTCAACAAAAATCTTTTCTACGGTAATTGATTTTTCTGTTGTAATTTTAACTAAATAAATTCCTTTTGACAATGAAGTAACACTTTCGTTTATTTCGTTATTTGTCTGATTATATGATTTTTTATAAACGATTTTCCCTGTCAAATCTGTTAGCATTATTTCATTAATTGAGTTTGTGCTAATAACATTTATCTCAACTGTGTTCTTTCTTGCTGAATATCTGAATTTTATTTCATCGTCTGATTTAAGTTCATCTGCTTTTACCGAAGATGGGATTGTATAAGTTTTTATACATAAATCTCGTTCTTTTCCAACAACATCGCTACCATAAGCAGTCCATGATGCTCCCGTAGAACTTGCCCAACAAACACCTATTTCAATTGTTGGATCGGCATAATCTGTCGAAAATCTTTCAATCGGTAACGGATAATTATAGCCTGGAGTGATATATTTTGCTTTTATATAAAAATCATTTCCTGCATTTATTAAAATTGGCTGAGGAAAGTCAAAAGTATAATATCCGGGAAAATCACAGACTTGATTTGTCAATGTTCCAAGTAAACCAGAAAGTGTGTTTCCATTTTTTGTGTCATAAATTTCAAACTCTACAGTTGTTCCGGCAGTGTTAATATAGCTTCCAATTTTTGTAATTTGTTCATTTCCTGATGCAACAAATTTAATAAGTCCATAAGCAGTTTCACTTGTGTATCCAATACTCGAAATCCAGCCAAGTTCGTCGTATGAATAAACATTTTCATACGCATTGTAATTGTATCTTGAAGGGAAACAGGCATTTGTTGTCAAAACCTTTGTATCGTTATAAGAAATAAAGAAATATCCATTTTCACCCCAAGTAGTTCCCCAGCTATTTTTAATAATCCATGCTCCTGTTCCACCATCTGTAACTTTATTATCATCCCAGCCAACGATTAAAACAGCGTGGTCGGTACTATTTGTTCCATTGTAATAATACGTGTTTGCTGAAGAATTATAGTAAGCAGCATCGTAATACATATTTGTGTATAATGCTCCATAATCAATAACTGCTTGCTTTACTGTTGCCTGATCGGTTGGGAAAATTCTGAAATCGCCAATATATGCTACAGGAGTATATGAAGAATTACATATTTCATTTTGATCTACATTATAAGCATCATCAATTTCTAATACCGGGCCATCTTTTCTTAGCATATATGCAGCAGATTTTTTGGGATTTCCACCTGTGCAAGAGCCATCTACATCAACCATAAAGCCATTACAAGTTCGAATATTTTGTTCAGATAAGTCATAAGTTCCAAAACCATTTTTTAACCAATACGATTCGATTGAACCTACTGTCGCAAAAGTCCAGCAACATCCGCAACTTCCCTGATTTTTCGCAGGTGTTACCAAATTCAATGTTCTTAAATCGTAGTATGCGTCGAATTGCACATTTTTATTGCTTTTTAATGACAGATAATTTGTAAAATCGGGCAATACTGACAA
>MEND01000183.1:23120-24651 GCA_001768975.1 Bacteroidetes bacterium GWA2_31_9
TGTTTGTTGATATTGTTAAAGACAATATAAACGCCGAAAATAAAGTAAATAAGTTTTTCATATTCGTGTATTAATCAGTTATTTTATGAATATAAAAATACTAATTAATTTTTATTACACAAATTATGTTGTTTTACAATTAGGCTTTTTTCTTGAAATTATGATTGAACAAAAATAGGCAACTTCACTCTTCAGTCAATTTTTTAACTAAAAACTTATACGATAGTCCTAATGTGGCTTGGTATTGAACTCCAATTTGAGCTTTGTTTAAATATTGATATATTGGAATTTCGCTCAACAAAAAAACTGTAAACGATTTAATATTATAGCTTATTTGAGGAGAAACAAAAACACTTCTGCCTCCAGTAGCTTCTTTATCAATATTATAATACGACAATAACTTAACTTTTGGAGCAGACTGAATCTTGCCAATCCATTCGCTTTTAAACTGAATTGTTGTGCCTAAATGTTTAAAAAACGTTTTTCCAACAAACAGACTTACAGACGAATAATTTCCAAATTTTTCGCCCAATGGATTCCACCCCTTTTTAATATAAATAGTATTTAAAAAAAGTTTCCAGCCTTTAAATCCTTTAAAAAAGAAACCATAAAAAATAAAATCATGTGAGCCATTTGTGGGTTGAACGGCAGGTGGAGCTGTTGCGTATGTATTCATATAGGTTATCGGATTTGTATAAGCAACAATTGAATCGTTGTAAGTTCCTAATGGTATTTTTAATCCCAAACCAATAGTTGCTTCAGTTCGATTTTCTCCTTTGGTTTTTGAATAAATCATGTATCTTGGAAAAATAATCATATCTGCTATTCCGCCAGATTCAATAGTATCTGAATTGTCTAATCCTATTTGGGTTTTATTTAAAAAATATCCCGATTCAACAGACATTGTCAGATTTTTAGAAACTCCATAAGCCATTCTGAAATATAAATAGTTAGAATTTAGATTATCAAAAAGGTTTGCAGTATCACGGTCTTCGGCAAAAAACTTACTCGAATTAAAATATTGATAATTTGCTCCAAGTTCAAGCTGATGTAAAGCAAGTACACCTTGTGAAGTTCCTCCTGCAATAGGACATCCATTACCTCCCGAACAACAACCTTGAGAGAATATGTTATTAGAAAATATACTTAAAAAAAATAATCCGATTATCTTATACATAATTAATTATTAATGAACTACAACAACTTTTTTTGTAATTGATAAACTAGAGCCTTTTATATGAAAATAATAAACTCCGGCATTAATTTGACTAGAATTAATTTTAAAAATATTATCCTCATTATCTAAAAACTCATAAGGAATATCTGATATTTTAGCTCCAAATGAATTATATAATTCTATACTTATTTCAGAATAGTTATTTTCTGGGAATGAGAATGTTAAAGTTTCATTAGCTGGATTTGGCGAAATCTGAACTAATTCTTTTGATGAACTCAAAGAATTAACACCAGATGCAATTATGGCATTATCAATACTGCTAGTCAAAATATGAGCATTAATCACAGCATTTTC
>MEND01000183.1:24676-24864 GCA_001768975.1 Bacteroidetes bacterium GWA2_31_9
CTTTTGCTGATAGATATTTTGAGAATGGTATCACAAAGAAAATGCGTGACTGGATATACGAATATCGACCTGAAGTAATCTATTCAGTGCTTGAGTGTCCCTATATTACTAGAATGACGTTAAGAATAGCAAATTGCTCAAATATCCCTTTTGTTCCGCATATCATGGATGACTGGATTAATAGAAAT
>MEND01000183.1:24907-32266 GCA_001768975.1 Bacteroidetes bacterium GWA2_31_9
TTGCTGTTTGAGTGTAGCTATAGAAAGATATAAATATGTAAAACATTATAAAAGTAAATTTTTTCATAATTGTTAATTATTTATTGGTCATTTTAATATTTTAATATACAAATATATTATTTTATTGATTGTAATTATTGTCTCTTTAAAAACTCCAATAATTTCGCATATAAATAATAATTTTATTCGCAAAGTGCATAAAATAGGCACTTTGCGAAGATTTAAGTTTAAAGCAACATCACTTTTCTACTTCATTCTATCATACTTACAACAGCCATGTAATGAGTCATAAACTTTATCGTCGGCTTTTGCTCCATCGTTATCGTGTCCTACTTTAGCAATTTCCTTTTCGATGTCTAAAAGTGTGGTTTTTGATTCGTCAAATACAACTGTCATTTTTTTTGTTTCAGAGTCCCAGTCGGCTTCCGAAACTCCATCGACAGACATTGCTGCCTTTTCGATACGTTTTTCACACATTCCACAGTTTCCAGCCACTTTAAATGTTTCGGTTTTTTCTGCTCTTGCAAAAATACTTGTTGCAAAAACTAACATTGCTACGATTAAAAGATTTCTTGTTTTCATAATTGATTTGTTTTAAGTGATTAATAAATATTTGTGTTTTGTTAATTATTCTGGTCTATACTTACAGCATTCATGCAAAGCATTATAAACATCATCTGCTGCTTTTTCTTTTTCGGTATCGTGCCCTACTTTTGCTACTTCTTTATGAACTTTTTCAATAACTGTATTATCGGGATAATAATCTATTGTAAGCATTTTTGTTTTCATATCCCAACTGGCTGATTTAATTCCATATAAAGATTTAACTGCTTTTTCAATTCTATCTTTACACATTGAACAATTTCCAAAAACTTTTAATTCATAAGTTTTGATTTCTGCATCATTGTCAGATACTTCCATATTCATCATACTTGGTTTTCCGGCAAGTTGAGCCGATGCGTCAATGCTGAATGCTCCGTTTGTTACAATTTCTTCGCCTTCTTTTAGTCCTTGTGTTATTACATAACTTCCACCTAATGATGGACCAAGTGTTACTTCTCTCATTTGGTAAGTTGGTTCGTCGGTATCGGGTAATTTTATGTAAACAATTGAGCGTTTGCCTGTCCAAAGAACTGCCGATTGAGGAATTACAATTGAGTTGTCGAAATTTTTCAAATTTGCCATTAAATTTCCGGTAACAAACATTTCGGGCATTAACTCGCCTGCTGAATTATTTACCTCAAGACGAAGCTTTGAAACTCTTGTACCTGAATTTATTACAGGGTCGATAAAACTGATTGTTCCGCTAAATTTTTTGCCAGGAAGAGATTGAACTGTAAAGTCAATTTTATCGCCGATTTTAATCCATGGCAAATCAGTTTCGTAAGCATCGAACAAAGCCCAAACCGATGATAAGTTTGTAATTTCATACAATGACATTCCTTGACTCACATAATCGCCAACATTAACGTTTTTAGAAATTACAATTCCACTTGTTGTAGCTTTAATTTCAAAACCAGTTTTTGCAATTCCGCTTTTTTCTATTTCTTCAATCTGAGCATCAGATAATTTCCATTGACGTAATTTCTGACGAGATGCCTCAATAATATTTTTCTGAAAATTTTTCATTTTTAGCAACTCCAGCAACTCATTCTGTGCCGTAACTAATTCTGGTGAATAAATCGAAGCTATAACTTGTCCCTGATTTACCTTTTCGCCGGTAAAATTCACAAAAAGCTTTTCTATTCGCCCTGCGATATGAGCCGATTGGGTTTGAACAAGCCTTTCGTCAGCCTGAATTTTTCCGAACAAACGAACATCTTTCATCGCTTTCATTTTTGCAACTATGCTTGTGCTGACATTTGCAAGTTGAATTGCTTCTTCAGTCATTTTAATTGCATCGACATTAACAGCTGCGGATGTTTCTGAACTTAATGGAATTAAATCCATTGCACAAAGCGGACATAATCCAAATTTTTCCATTCTAATTTGTGGATGCATAGAGCAGGTCCAGATTGTTTTTTCTACCTCTGAGGTATTTCCAGAATTTTCAGTTTCAGAACTACCATTGTGAAAGAATAGCCAACCTAAAAACATCCCTGCTATTAATATTAGTGCAGGAGTTACGAATTTATTAATTATTATTTTCATATTCAATTTGTTTTACTTTTTGTTTGAAGTTTGACCTACCCCCAACCCCTTCCAAAAGAAGGGGAGCAAGAGTTTGATGTTGCTACGCAGTTAACTCCCAAAGTCCTACATTTCATTTTTCCCAATTGCCTTTGTCATGTGTTTTCACCTGACAAAATCTGCTTATTCAAGTGAGGTGAAAACACCTCACTTAGGCAAAAGCATACACAAATTAAAAGAAAAAATCTGTGAAGAAAATCTGTGAGAATCTGTGTAATCTGTGGCATATTAGTTAATTAATTTTTCGAGCATTGCTATTGCAATATTATAATCGGTTAAGGCTTTAGATGCTTGAATTTTATATTTTAATAGTTGTATTTGTAAACGCAAAACTTCATCAAATCCGCTTCCCGATGTTGAATATTGAGAAACAAGCAGATTTAACGAACGTTCTGTTAAGTCTTGCTGTGCTGTAATTAATTTTATTCTTCTTTCCGCATTTTTAATACTTTCAAGTACCTTAATATATTCTACTTCAAGTTCGTTTTTTGTGTTTGTTAAGCGAGCATCTGTTGAGCTTATCATTAGTTCCGATTCTTTTACCATTGCATTATATTTCTTTCTGTAAATAGGCAACGAAACTGTTAGCATTGGCATGAGCATATCTTTTCCGTTCATCATCGAATTACTTTCAGCACTCTTTGCAATTATTGAATAATTCAATCCAACACCAATCATTGGAAGCCCCATTTTTTTTGACATCTGAATTTTATTTTCGTAAGATTGTTTTTCAAATTCAATCATCTGAACCATTGGATTGTTGGCTTTTATAGAGTCAATATATGCCTGACTGGGATTGTATTTATTGTCCAAAGTATCGGAGATAGAAATATTGGCTGATAAATCTCTGTTAAGCAGACTATTAAATTGAGCCGCAAGTGTTTTTTGCTGGTCTTTTAACAATTCAATATTGTTTTCAAGTTCAAGAACTTCGAGTTGTAAATTAAATATTCCGATAATTCCTGAACTTTTTCCCATTGAATTGCCTTTTTGCATTTCCATTGAATTTTCAGTTTTTTCAGCACTATCAGAGTTCATAGCTCCCATTGAGCCAGATTTTCCATCGTTCGATTGACTGTTATTTGTTTCAGAATTTTGACTTACAACAGAAGAAGAACTTTTGACTGCTGAACTTGAGAAAGTAGCATTTTGATATTGCCCTAAAATAATGTTTTCGAGACTTTTCAGAATATCAATAGTTTCGTTGCTATATTCTATTTCCTTTTTGTTGCTATAAAGTTGATACCAAACAGATTTTAATTTATTCTGAATTTCAAGCTTTGCTTCGTTAAAACTACTGAGTTTCATGTTTGCCATACTTAATGCTTCAGCTTTTGAACTTTTAAAAGTTCCCCACCATGGAAACATTTGCATTAGCTTTAAATCGGCTATTTGTTTGCCACTTACTACTTCCATTGGTTCTAAATAATATCCTGCCGAAAACTCAGGGTCGGGCAATGTTGCAACTTGTCGAATCTTTTCCATTGCCGAAAGATATTCGTTGTATTTTGATTTTAGCAATGGGTTGTTTTCTGTTGCCATTTCGAGATAGCTTGAGAGAGAATCTTGTGAATACGAGTTTATACCGCAAAGGCACAAAGATACGAAGAAGAAGATAGAAAGAAGAAGTTTGTGGTTTGTTGTTTGTGGTTTCAGGTTTGTGGTTTTAGGTTTGAGGTTAGACTGCGTTAGCAACGACAAACTATTAACGACAAACGACAAACAATTTATAATTGTTTTCATAATTCTTGATTTTTAGCGTTCAACCTTTCTAATCTTTTTGCATCAATTTTTACCGCATTTTCACGCCAGATACATTGAAAAATCGGAACTACAAACATTGTCATAAGTTGTATTATCATACCCCCGAATGTTGGTATTGCCATTGGAACCATAATATCAGAGCCTTTACCTGTTGATGATAATACCGGAAGAAGTGCTATAATTGCAATTGCGGCTGTCATCATTGCAGGTCGAACACGTTTTTTACCGGCAATTACAACTGCTTCACGAACAGCCATTACAGTCGTAGGTTTTTCTTTTTCAAATACCTGATGAATAAAAGTTCCCATTATAACTCCATCGTCGGTTGCAATTCCAAATAATGCAATAAATCCAACCCAAACAGCAACGCTCATGTTTATTGTATGAATTTGAAATAACTCACGCATTTCGACTCCGGAAACCGAAAAATTCATAAACCAACCCTGATTATACAGCCAAATCATTATAAATCCACCTGCAAATGCAACAAAAACTCCCGAAAAGTGAATAAGAGAAGCGATAACGGTTTTAAACTGAAAATACAATAATAGCAAAACCAGCAATAAACTTAAAGGTACAAGAATCATTAATCTTTTGGTAGCTCTTGTCTGCTGTTCGTAGTTTCCGGCAAATTTGTAAGTTACTCCAACAGGAAGAACTAATTCTCCAGATTCAATTTTTTCGGACAAAAATTTTTGAGCCTTTTCAACTACATCTACTTCGGCAACTCCTTCTTCTTTATCGAAAATTACATATCCATTAAGGAAAGTATCTTCGGTACGAATCATTTGCGGACCACGAGAATATTTAATTTCTGCAATTTGTTCAAGTGGAATTTGTGCACCGGTCATTGTTGGAATCAGTATATTTTTCAATTCTTCTGGCGAATTTCTTAATTCTCTGGCATATCTAACTCTTACAGGGAATCGCTCACGACCTTCAACTGAGTTTGTTATAGCCATTCCACCCACTGCAACTTGAATAATTTCCTGAACTTCGGCAATGTTCATTCCATAACGGGACATTGCTTCTCTATTAAGTTTAAGTTCAATATATGGAGCACCAACGGCTCTATCGTAAAATACTGTTGATGGCTTGATTGATGGGATTTCTTTCAAAACTTTTTCGAGAATTGCACCGGCTTTTTCAATTGTATCAAGGCTTGAAGCAAAGACTTTTAAACCCATTGGAGCTCTCATTCCGGTTGAAAGCATTACTAATCGTGTTTGAATTGGTTGAAGCTTAGGTGCCGATGTTAAACCGGGCAAATTTGTAAGATTTACAATTTCGTTCCAGATATCGTCAGATGATTTGATTTTTTCTCTCCATTGCCTAAAATATTTTCCGTTTTCGTCTGAAATTAATAAGTCTTTAATATTATGCTTATGTCCATCTTTTTCAAGATGATAAACAGTACTGTCTGTTAAAATAAAGTTCCCGTCTTTATCGACTTTAAATTTCATTTTACGACCGTCTTCGTTCAAAATATATTCAGATTTATAATTGATTGTATTTTCAAACATCTGAACAGGTGCTGGGTCGAGAGCCGAATTTACACGTCCCCACTTTCCTACTACAATTTCCACTTCAGGAATTGAGCTTATTCGTTTATCTAACAACTCAATTAATTCTTTGTTTTGTTCTATTCCTGTATGTGGCATACTGGTTGGCATAAGCAAAAATGAGCCTTCGTCGAGAGCAGGCATAAATTCGTTTCCAAATCCGGGAAATATTGCCGAGCTTTCTTTCCAGAATGCTGATTCTTTTGGATTTAATCCGATTTTTTCAAAGCCTGTTGCAATAAAACCAAAACTTTTGTTAAAGCCAAGCCATGCAGTTATACCAAATAATATTGTAAATAATGGAATTGCAAGAAATTTTAATTTATTAACTAACGCCCATCTTAAAATTGGCTCATAATATTTAACAACAAGCGATAATGCAAATAAAATTATTGTTACTAAAGCACTTACAAATATTAAGTTAAGAAATGTGCTATTTTCTGCACCCAACGGAAGCCATTCAATTGTAAGATAATAAACTGCTACAAAAACTGCTATTCCAATATTTATATATTCAGAATAATGTTTTTTGTTTTCTGTCCATTTGTCGGATAATAAATTGTTTATACCAAATGCGACTAAAGTTAGCGGACTGTACATTTTCCAAATGATTGAAAAGAGTAACCCAGCTATTATAATAACTATATTTGTTACTGAATGAATTTTCTTTTTTTCGAATTTGATTGAAAAAATATAGTAGGCTAAAGTTGGTAAAACAACAACACCTAAAAAGAATGCGATTAATAATGCAAAAGTTTTAGTAAAAGCCAATGGTTTAAATAGTTTTCCTTCGGCTGCCTCCATAAAAAATATTGGCAAGAAACTTACAATTGTAGTTGCAAGACCTGTAACAACGGCATCTCTAACTTCGGTTGTTGCTACATATATAACATTTAAAAGTTTTTTTCCTTTTACATTTTTATTTTCGGGCATTTCGAGATGCCTTATTATGTTTTCAACATCAACAATTCCAATATCGACCATAACTCCAATAGCAATTGCAATTCCAGATAAAGCTACAACATTAGCGTCAACACCAAAATAACGCATCACTATAAATGTTATAAGAACTCCAACAGGTAATAACCCGGCAACTATTACAGATGCTCTTAAATTCATTACTAAAACAATTATAACTATAATAGTAATCAATATTTCGTGTGATAGAGCAGCTTCTAGAGTTCCGATGGTTTCTTTGATTAATCCCGTTCGGTCGTAAAATGGAATAACAGTAACCTGTGAAACAGTTCCATCGGGCAAAGTTTTTTTAGGCAAACCTACTGCAATTTCTTTTATTTTTGCTTTTACATTTTTTATTACTTCCATCGGATTTGAGCCATATCTTGAAACAACAACAGCTCCAGCAGCTTCTGAACCCGAAACATCGAGTCCTCCTCGTCGGGTAGCCGGACCAAATGCAACTTTTGCTATGTCCTTAACTCTAATTGGAATGTTTTGATTTACAGCAACAACCGCATCTTCAATATCTTTGAGGCTGGTAATATATCCTAACCCACGAATTATATATTCAACTTTGTTTAATTCAATGGTTTCGGCTCCTATGTCAACATTATTATTTTTAACAGCATTCATTATGTCCATTAATGAAACATTTGCTGCTTTCATTGCATCGGGGTCAACATCAATTTGATATTCTTTAACAAAACCGCCAATGCTTGCAACTTCCGAAACTCCATCGGCAGATGTTAGTGCATATTTTACGTAATAATCCTGAATTGTGCGAAGCTCTTGTGGGTCCCAGCCTCCGTTGGGTTTTCCGGTTTTTGGGTCTCGCCCTTCGAGTGTGTACCAAAAAATTTGACCTAAAGCTGTTGCATCTGGT
>MEND01000184.1:0-3852 GCA_001768975.1 Bacteroidetes bacterium GWA2_31_9
AAGCAAAAATTAGAAATCATTTATAATCAATTACATACTTATACATTTGAAGAAGGTGGAATTATACGGTTTATTAATGATTTGGCTAAATCCGGTGTAATATTTTTTGTATTACCACATTTACAAAAAACATATTTAGACGGTGCAGCATTTTTTTCTGAAAACAACCCAACTATTGTTTATACAGCAAGATACAAAAGAATAGACAACTTTTGGTTTACAGTAGCTCATGAAATTGCACACGTATTATTGCATTTAAACGAAGATACTCCTTTTGTTTTAGACAACCTTAAAGATGGTGCAACAAACAATATGGAAACAGAAGCAAATGAACTGGCAGCCGAAAAATTAAAACACAGCCAGATTATTAAATATCTTGAGCCAAATTTGAATTACTTAACAACTTCAAAAGTGGAAGAATGTGCTGCCGAATATAAAATTCATCCATCTATTATAATTGGAAAACTCGCACACGAAAAGAAAATTTCGTATAGCAATCAGAATTTATACAATGAAAATGTATTACAATTAATTCCTAGTAAATATCTTATTTGACTAAATGATGAGAATATTTACAAAAAACAACACATACTGCTGTAAATCTGCATATTCCTTATTTGACGGTTATTTGACTGGAAGTTGAAATTATTAACAAATTAAAAATAATAATGCCTCCAAAAGCAATAAAATCGGTTAGAGATAAAATTATATCGACATTGAGAGTTGTTTTAAATAAAATAATATGAATAAAGTAATTATGTTGCCAATAAGGCAGAAAAAAATTGCAGATAAAATTGTTGCTATTGGATTAAATCTTAATGATTTTATTTTTACTCCTACTTCTAATGATTGGTTTGAACTCCGCTATAAACAAAATGATTTTTATTATATTAAAATTATTAATGGACAATATACTTTTCAACCAGCACAAGGTGGACTAAGAAGTGCAGCAGGAAGTATAAAAAGCTGGGAGGCATCTCTTAATTGTATAGAAATATGGCTCATAGGATTAAAAGAAAATCTTGAAATAGGTAATCCATGGGAAACCAAATTTGATTTTAATGAAGCTAATTATTTTGATTCATACCAAGAATTATTAAATGATAATGAAGTACAAATATTTTCAATAAAGCTTGATTCATTTGTAAATAAATTAGAGTCTTTAAAAATTGAAACATCTGAAATAAAGAAAGATATTGAACATATTAAAGAAATGTCGAGTAAAATATCGAAGAAAGATATAATGCTTTTATTAATTGGGAATGTTACAGGCTGGTTTTTTTCAGCATTAATTCCGTCAGATTCGATAAACACTGTATGGCAATTTGTTAAAAATTTATTCTCTTCATTAACTGCTATAAAATGATAGATAACAATAACATTCCCAAACACTGGCAATTCAAAAAACTTGGTGAAGTTATTTCAATACTTGGTGATGGACTTCATGGTACTCCAAAATATTCAAATGATGGGGAATACTATTTTATTAATGGCAATAATTTGTGCAATGGAAAAATAATTATAAAAGATAATACTAAAAAGGTATCTAGGTTAGAATTTGAAAAATATAAAAAGCCATTAAATGATAAAACTATTTTATTGTCAATAAACGGAACATTAGGTAATGTAGCATTTTATAATAATGAAAAAGTTATACTTGGTAAAAGTGCTTGTTATTTTAATTTATTAGATTGTGTAAATAAAAATTATATCAGAATATTACTAAGTGGGCAACAATTTTTAAATTATGCTCAGAAAATTGCTACTGGTAGTACAATTAAAAATGTTTCTCTAAAATCAATGAGAGAATTAGAAATCCCAATTCCCCCACTCCCCGAACAACAACAAATAGTTTCCAAAATCGAAGAACTTTTCAGCGAATTAGATAAAGGAATAGAAAATCTTAAAACCGCACAACAACAATTAAAAGTTTACCGCCAAAGTTTGTTGAAATGGGCTTTTGAAGGCAAATTAACAAATGTTAATGTAAAAGAAGGTGAATTGCCGAAAGGGTGGAAATGGGTGAATATTGAAAATCTACTTTTCGATAGTAAAAAGGGAATGTCAACTGGTCCATTCGGCACGATGCTAAAAAAACATGAACATCAGCCAAATGGTGTTCCTGTTTTAGGCATTGAAAATATTGGTGAAGGAGTCTTTCAAATGCCGAATAAAATATTCGTAACCAAGGAAAAAGCAATTGAATTGAAAAACTTTAGAGTAAAAGAAAATGATATTATCATATCAAGGTCGGGTACTGTTGGTGAAATTTGCCTATTGCCAAAGAAAATGGAAGATTCAATAATTTCTACAAACCTTATTCGTGTTAGATTAAATCAAAAAATTATTAATCCAAAATTCTTTGTTTACTTATTTCAAGGTGGCAAAGTTAGACAACAAGTATTTGATTTGTGTAAAGGTTCTTCAAGAGCATTTTTAAACCAAACTATTTTAAGGTCACTAAAATTTCCTTTTTGTACTATAGAAGAACAACAACTCATAGTTTCCGAACTCGAGAGCCGCCTCACCGTTTGCGATAAAATGGAAGAAACCATAACCAATAGTTTGCAACAAGCCGAAACATTAAGGCAGAGTATATTGAAAAGAGCTTTTGAGGGGAAATTAATTTAAAATTTATTTTTATGCCAAAACTTAACGAAGATATAAAACAGAAAATTAAACAGTTGCCTAAACCCGAACTTGAAAAATTGGTTCTGAAAATAGCATCCAAAAACAAAGAATTTTACGATTATATTTACGTAACATATATTGACCAGAAAACTGGTGAGTACGATTTATTCGAAGCTGCTAAAAATGATATCAATCTGCTGTTTATGAAACGATACAAAGGCTTTTCCGAAGAATTGCAAATGGCAAACATGATTAGTGCTTGTGTTAAACGCATAAATGAGTTCTCCAAAATTTGCAAAAAAAAGAACCTAGAAGCCGACTTATTATTATATGTATTAGATGATGTTTTTAGTGTTTCATCAAAAATGTTCGGAACATGTTTTACTGCTTTTGACAATAGGGTTGGTTTATTGCTTAAAAGACTGATTACTTTGGTAACAAAAAAATTACACCCCGATTTTATAGTCAATTATACTGAAAAGATTAATATATATCTAACTCAATTACACAGCACATCAGACCACAACGATGTAATATATAATATGCCAGAATTTATTTAGCGTTTTATGGAACTTTCAAAAAAAGGTAAAAAAATAGCAAGGCAAATAATCGAAAAAGGCTTGCAAGCAGAATTTGCAAATGGTCTAAATAGTTTCGATAAAATTATTACAGACTGGAAAAATAATTTAAATGATAACAAAACTACTTATCATAATTTGTATGAAAAATTAATGAATTTCGACAAACATATTGCTGGAAGATATGATGGAATGACTGGCTCATCATATATATTTATTATTGCTTCACAATTACATGATGGTATTATTTCAGAAAATGATTTATTTGATTTTCCAGATGAAATAAAACAAGCAATAAAAATGATAGCAAATATTAATTCATAAATTAAAATTCGTAAAATGAGCAATAACACATCATCAATAGTATCAAAAGTATGGAGTTTCTGTAATCCCCTACGAGATGTAGGCGTAGGTTATGGCGATTACAAATTAAAAAAAAATGAAAGATCCCATAAGACAGAGTATATTGAAAAAGGCGTTTGAATGGAAGTAGTTAAGATATGAATTAAGAATTAGAAAGTGTTATGAGTAATTTAAAAGCAATTGAATACAAACCATTTGAAGAAATAAAACATATTTCGGATGAAGGTATAGAATTTTGGCTTGCACGAGAACTTTCAGTTGTGCTCGACTATGTGCAGTG
>MEND01000184.1:3876-4179 GCA_001768975.1 Bacteroidetes bacterium GWA2_31_9
AAGGGCAATATTGGCTTGTAAAAACAGTGGAAATGAAACGCTTGACCATTTTGCTGAGGTCAGCAAAATCGTTGAAGCGGGTGCAACATCAAAAATTGATGCTGGACGAGTAAAACAAACGAATAAATAAATTTTAATTTATAATGACAACCTCAAGTATAGTATCAAAAGTATGGAGTTTCTGTAATCCACTTCGTGATGTAGGAGTTGGTTATGGCGATTATTTAGAGCAACTTACCTATTTGCTTTTCTTAAAAATGGCAGATGAGTATAGCAAACCGCCATATAGTCGAGAACTTAACA
>MEND01000184.1:4253-14580 GCA_001768975.1 Bacteroidetes bacterium GWA2_31_9
CTACGTGAGTTAAGTACTCAAAAAGGAATTTTGGGTCAAATATTTACAAAAAGCCAAAACAAAATTCAAGACCCTGCAATGCTTGCAAAAGTAATTGATATGATAGGTAGCGAGCAGTGGTTAGTTATGGGTGCTGATGTTAAAGGCGATATTTACGAAGGATTGCTTGAAAAAAATGCCGAAGATGTTAAAAGTGGAGCTGGTCAGTATTTCACACCAAGAGCATTGATTAGAGCTATGGTCGAATGTGTACAGCCTCAGGTAATGAAAACTATTGCCGACCCTGCATGTGGAACAGGAGGGTTCTTTTTAGCTGCTTACGATTATCTTGTAGCAAACAATAAATTAGATAAAGACCAGAACAAATTTATAAAACATTCAACTTTTTTTGGAAACGAAATCGTTGCAGGAACAAGACGGCTGGCATTAATGAATTTGTTTTTACATAATATTGGAGATATCGACAGCGATAATTTTATTTCTCCTGCTGATGCATTAATCGCTGCATCGCCAATAACTTACGATTATGTTTTGGCAAATCCGCCATTCGGAAAAAAAAGCAGTCAAACATTTACAAATGATGAAGGGCTACAAGAAAAAGATGATTTAACATATAATCGTCAGGATTTTTGGGCTACAACCAGTAATAAGCAATTAAACTTTGTTCAGCATATTCGTACAATGTTAAAAACAACAGGAATAGCAGCAGTTGTAGTTCCCGATAATGTTTTGTTTGAAGGCGGTGCTGGTGAAACTGTACGAAAGAAATTACTTGAAACAACCGATTTGCATACTATTTTACGTTTACCAACCGGAATATTTTATGCTCAGGGAGTAAAAGCAAATGTGTGTTTTTTCGAAAATAAGGCAGCGAGCAAAGACCCATGGACAAAAGAAGTATGGATATATGATTACCGCACTAATATTCACCATACTTTAAAGAAAAATCCATTAAAACTTGACGATTTAAAAGATTTCGTTGAATGTTATAATCCATCCAACAGAAATAAGAGACAAGAGACTTTCAATGCTGAGAACAATCCTGAAGGACGTTGGAGAAAATTCACTTATAATGAAATTATTGCAAGAGATAAAACCAGTCTTGATATTACATGGCTCAAAGACAAATCCCTCGCCGACCTCGACAATCTGCCAGACCCTGATGTAATTGCAGCTGATATTATTGAAAATATTGAAGCTGGATTACTAAGCTTTAAAGCTATAATTGGAGCTTTGAATGAAAAATAAACTTTCTCAGAATTGCAACCTTGGACAATTAAATGTCTGAATCAATCTTTGTTCACATTAGTTGTGGAAACTAAGTCGGTATTGAGTTGAGAATGTATTTAAAAGTACAGATTTATTTATTGGCTGGAGTGGCTAATATAAAGGTAAGAAATTAGAACTGGATGTATATATTTGTTATATTACTGCAACAACTGTTTACGAAGGAATAACAATATAGCGACAAAGAAGTATTACACTAATTAAATAAATGAAAAGAATTATTTTACATATATTTGTATAATAAGAACTATACAATGGAAAATTCTTTTTATAAGGATGTGCGAACTTTGATAATCTGGATAACTATTAGACAATATATAAAGAGATTAAATGAAAGCTCAATAAAACGAAAGATAATTTATTAAGAACCTTATATTGAAAACAAAGACAAATATTTTATCATTTTTTTTAATTTACATCTCATTAATTTGCAATGCTCAACAGGTTAATTGGGCTCATGGTCACGGTAGCTATACCGATGATGTGCCTACGTCATCAGTTGTTGATAGTAAAGGGAATATTATAATTGGTGGTTTTGTTACTTCAGGGACTCAATTTGGCGATACTATTACCGATAATGATGGTGCTTTTCTTGCAAAATATGATTCTTTAGGCAATGTAGTTTGTTTTTTTCAATCGGAAGGAAGACCTGACCATATTATCATACATGATATTGCTTTAGATAGCGAAGACAATATCTATGCTATAGGAATATATGATAATCAAGGTTGGGGTTCTGATAGTCTTGTTTTTCCTATTAAAATAGATAGTGTTACGCTCCCCTTAACTTATCAGGATAATTCATTTCTTTTTAAACTTGATAGCTTATTTAATTTAATATGGGTAAAAACATACTCTGCTGGCACGTCTGACGGTACGCCATCTGGTACATCTATATATATTGATAAGTACGATGATTTATATATTACAGGAAATTACATGCATGAATTAATATTAGATTCAATTACTCTAGATTGCCAACGAGAATGGTACATAGATTTTTTTATAGCAAAATTAAATAATCAGGGGAATGTAATTTGGGCAAAAAGTTGTGGTAGTGAATGGTTTGATGATTATGTAAATTGTATAGATGGAGATGATTTTGGTAATATTTATATTGTTGGTTCTTTTTATCCATACAACGCTATTATCGGGGGAGTTAATTATAATTTTGAATATGTAGTTTCAATAGGGTTTATTATTAAATGGGATAATGCAGGAAACTTCAAATGGATAAAACACACAGATTTTCAGGATTATGCGTTTTTAAAAAATAGTCTTATTGATGATATTACAGTCGATAAAAAAGGGAATATTTATGCTATAGGATATTTTCACGGAACAATGATATTTGATTATGATACATTAGTTGCTGGCGGAGATTGGAAAAGTTTTTTAATAAAACTTGATTCTCTAGGGAATACAATTAATTCTCATGTATTAGAAAAAGAAGATTATGGTTTAAATAAACATAGATATGAACGCATTAAAACAGATGTTTATAATAATTTATACATTACTGCTACATTTAATTACAAAATAAACATTGGCACTATTCAATTAATTCCTAATCAAATTTCTGGCGGCTTACAATCTGTAGATATATACATAATCAAATATAATGAAATTGGATATTTACAGTGGGTTAAACAAATTGGAGGAGAAGAACAAGATTATGTTTCTGATATTTCTATTGGGAACAACAAACGTATATACATGACAGGCAATTATGCTAGCGCAAGCATTGATTTGGGAACAACTACTATTATTAATAACAGCAATTATTACGACTTTGATTTATATTTAATATCAATTAATGATACATCATTAGAAAATACTTGTCCTGAAATTAATGCTAATATATCAAGTAATAAACTCATATTTTGCGAAGGAGATTCAATAAAGCTTTGGTGTAATAACATATATGGATATTCTTTCTTGTGGATGAACGATGATAATATTGTTTCTAATAATTATGATTCTATTTTTTGGGTTAAAGAATCAGGAAACTACAAAGTAATTGTCAATGAAAGTTTTAGTTGCTTGGATACATCAAATATTTTAACAATTAGCAAACAACCCCCTCCTGTATTAGAAACAAATGCAGATACAATAAAATGCAATACAGATTCATTGGTCTTAAGTTTTAATGCAATACGATCTTATCATTGGAGCACTGGTATAGATTCAAGTATAGTCTCTTTTTATGAAGAAGGTAATTATTGGGTACAAATTACTGATGAATATGGGTGTAAAAATATTGATACAATGTATATTCAAGCACAAGAATTACCATATTTGGAAATTAGTAAAGATACTTTAGTCTGTGATAAAGATTTTTTAGATTTAAATTTAGATAGTAGTCGGTCTTATTTTTGGGATAATGGTATTAATTCGAATATGGTCACCTTCTATAATAATGGGAGTTATTGGGTAGAGATAACAGATGATAAGGGTTGTAAAAATATTGATACCCTTAATGTGAAGTTTTTAAACAGTCCTTTTATAATTTTAAATAAGGACACTAGTAAATGCTATGATGATATTATAATAATTGGAAGTGATAATCAATCATATGATTATTTGTGGAGTACCGGTTCTATAGAATCTCAAATTGCGGTAAAAAATGAAGGATTATATGAAGTATCAATAACTAACGAATGCAATGTAATTTCTGATAGTATTTATGTTCACCTTCTTGATTGCAATAGCTATTTAGATGTCCCTTCTGCCTTTTCTCCCAACGGAGATGGAAATAATGACATTCTTTATGCTGTAGGGAAAAATGTTGAAGATATTAATTTTACAATATTTAATCGTTGGGGTGAAAAAGTATTTGAATCATTTAGTCTTGAATCGGGTTGGAATGGAGAGTATAAAGGTAAGAAATTAGAATCAGATGTGTTTATGTATTACATTTCAGCAACTTCTGTTACCGAAGGAAACAAAATTGAACGAAAAGGTAGTGTTACGATTGTAAAATAAGCAATGAAAAGAATATATATAAATACTTTTTTAATTATAATATTTACAACAGGTATTAACTATTGTCAAATAAGTTTCTCCCCACAAATAATATACGAGGCAGGAAGAAGTCCTGAAGTTGTGAGTATTGGGGATGTTAATAACGATGGCTTAAACGATGTTGTTGTTGGTACTGATTACTATAATGATACCATAACCGATTTTAAAATATTTGTTTTTATTCAAGACAATTTTGGAAATTTAAATTCTCCTATAGTCTATCCTTATCCTAAATTTCACCCACTGAATAGTCTTCAAATTAGCGATCTAAATAACGATCAATTAAATGATGTTGTTATTGCATATGATGATAGTATTGGAATTTATTACCAAAACAACACAGGCACTTTAAATCCATTGCAATCTTTTTATAGTGGAAACATTAACTATAATTTAGATAATTTAAGTTGTGGCGATTTAAATTATGACGGTTTAACAGATATTGCTTTTAGGCAAAGTGCAAATGTTATTTCGGTTATGTATCAAATAAACTCTGGAGGTTATACGATACAAAACTATCCTGCACCTAATGGAGGACGTGATCAAATTGAAGTTGCCGACGTTAATAACGATCAAAGAGATGATGTTATTTTAATGTTAGGAAATGATAATAATTTAGGCATACATATTTTCACCCAAAATAATTCAGGATTATTAAATAATTATGTTTCGTATTATCATCCTGATGTGAATTCCATTTTAAGCGGTATTGCTATTGGGGATATTAATAATGATGGTATGAATGATATTGTTGATGTTAGTTGGGCAGGAGATCCTGATAATGAGCTTGCTATAAGAAACCAAAACCCAATAACGAATTCTTTTGACTCTATAATTCAAATTTCTACTTATACAAATGTTGATGAAGTCAAAATTGGAGATTTAAATTGCGATAACAGAAATGAAATTATTATAGCACATGGAGGGTGGAGTTCTATAACAATATTTGAGCAAGATATAAATAATAATTATAATGAATATTTATTATTAAATATGTTTCTTAATACACATGTTAATCATCATGGATTTTGCATTGGGGATATCAATAATGATGGAAGAAAAGATATTTTATCAGTATGTGATTACTATGGACTAGTTATTTTAATCAACCAATCAACAAATAATGAAATAACAGCAAAGCCACAAACCCCTATTGGAGACAATGCTATTTGTTTTGATGGGGAATTAACTACTTATAAAACTAATTCAACTATTGGAAATAATGTTCAATGGTTTTTATTTCCTCCAGAATCTGGAGAAATTGTTTTGTCAAATAAAGATAGCTGTCAGATTTTATGGAACAATGCTTGGCGGGGAGTAAGCAAATTGTATGTGACTGCAACTAATAGTTGTGGAAGTTCTAATTCAGACACATTATATATAAATATTGGTCGCTTACCGATACTTAATATTGGAACCGATACTACTCTTTGTGAAAAAGATTCACTGGAATTTAATGTTGGTTCTGGTTTTACAAGTTACCAATGGCACGATAATTCAACCGATTCAATATTTATTGCAAAAGAAGGTGGGAAATATTATGTCGAAGCAATTCATATATGTGGGGTAGTGACAGATACAATAAATATTACAGAAATACTATTGCCTAAAATTAACTTACCAGATGATACAATGTTTTGTATCGGCTCACAAATAGATATTGACATTGCACTTGAAGGAAATAATCAATATACATGGCAAGATGGCTCACAAAGTGCATTCTATGTAATTGACAAAGAAGGTGTTTATACAGCATCAATTAAAAGCTATACAAACTGTTCAAATGAAAAATCTGTAATAGTTAAAGAAGTTCTCCTTCCTTATTTAAATCTTCCAACAGATACAATAATTTGTAATGACAATATGAGTCTTATATTAGATGCTTTTTGTCAAGATTGTTTATATAAATGGCATGATAATGATACATTATCAGAATACTCTGTTTTAGAAAGTGGAGAGTATATAGTAATCGTTTATAATTTTTGTGACACATTAATAAATGCAACATCAGTTGAAATGATTGATTGTAATAGTTATTTAGATGTTCCTTCTGCATTCTCCCCGAATGAAGACGGTATTAATGATGTATTATATGCTATAGGAAAGAATGTGGAGAATATTAATTTTATTATATTTGACCGTTGGGGTGAAAAAGTATTTCAAAGCACAGATTTATCTATTGGCTGGAACGGAGCATATAAAGGCAACAAATTAGAATCAGATGTGTTTATGTATTACATTTCAGCAAGCTCAACATCAGATGGGAGCTTGTTAGAAAAGAAAGGAAGTATTACTCTTGTAAACTAAAAATGAAAAAGCTTTTGTACATATTTCTTTTCCTTATTTTGATTTTTACCAAGTCAATAGCTCAAGATATTCATTTTTCACAATTTAACAATACGCCTTTGTTAATTAATCCTTCACTTTCAGGAGAAGCTGGAGGAAATAGATTTATTTTGAATTATCGTAATCAATGGCGGAGCATCACAAAGAATTCATATAAAACAACTGCTTTTTCTTATGATTCTTATTTCTCAAAAGATAAATTCTCAATGGGTGTTATGGTATTTAAAGATAAAGCCGGTGATGGAGATTTGAGCTTGTCGCAAATCAATTTATCAGGAGCTTCCAAAGTGAAAATCAACGAGAATAATTATCTAAAACTTGGAATTCAAGCAGGGTTTTCACAAAGAAAGATTGATATGAGCAACCTGACTTGGAATAGTCAAGCATATGATGGCAGAATTAACCCAAATTTAGCAAGCGGAGAAATAAATTCAAACATAAATGCAAGTTATTTCGATATTTCAACGGGTTTGCTTTGGACAAGCCAAATGAGCGAATATTCAAAAGTCAATATTGGTTTTTCAGCATATCATGTAAACAGACCAAGCTATGATTTTCTTTCAAAAAACAGTAATGTAAATATTCGATGGAATGGACATATTGATGTGGAAATAGCAAAATCAAACAGTAATATTATTTATTATCCATCTGTGCTTTATATGCAACAAGGAAAAGGCAAAGAAATAAACATCGGAGGAATTATAAAATACGATTTAGGATTAGATTCAAAATACACAGGAAAACTCATATCGTCAAGTTTATATTTTGGTGCATTTTATCGTTATAACGATGCAATTATTGCTTACACAAGATTAAACTACAGAAAACAATTTGATATTTGTATAACTTATGATATTAATCTCTCAAGCTTGTATCATTCAACTCATGCAAAAGGCGGAATGGAATTATCTTTGATATACAATCTCAACAAAAAGAAATCAATAAGAAAGTATTAATATCAAGAGGTCAAAATTGACTTCACAAATAGCAAACATTTTTATTTCTGGTATCGTTAGATGAAGTAATATCGAAATTAGACTAATTGACTTTTTTATTGATAAATAAAATGATTTTTTTGGTATCAAATCAATACTTTTAACAAATCTAAAATTCTAAGAAAATTATACCCGAAATATTTTTAGCTCTCGTATAATCAATTTACCGTTAGTAAATATTTAAAATATAATGGCGATTTTTAGATTGGCTGCTTTTAGCGGTAAAGGTGTTACTGTACAATAAACAAATTTTTGTACTGACATCAGACGACAAAACCCCTGTCCTTCCCACAATATTGTTCTGATTGCATGAAATGTGTGAATAATGTAACTCTTTTCAAAAGTTGTGTAAGACAATAGACAGCATTAAGAATCAACTTTGTATCGTTGTGAAAAAATCCTTCATTATAATAAAACAAATTCCAAATGAAAACTAAAGGAAATAAGAGCAAAGTGGAGCTAAATGGTAATAGACATTCTAAAACGCAGAAAGACACGAATGGGATAAAAGGAAGAAATTACTTTCTACCCGATATATCCGCCTTTATCATGAAGAATTGAAATATTATTAACAAGAAATACATTTTCTTGAATTTTAATATTTTCTACTTTAAAAGCAGCATCAGTTTCAGAATCATAATATTCGTGGTTTCCCGGAATCCAATAAGTAAATTTAAAATTATCAGATAAATATTTAAAAAAATCCCTATGCAACTTTGCTTTTTCAAGGGTAACAATATCGCCTGCCAATAGCATAATTTCGCCAACTGGCTGAATTGGAGTTTTATGCCAGTACCCTTTGTTTTTTATAAACTCAAGGTGTAGGTCAGATACGTATTGAATTTTCATACAGGATACTTTTCTTTTTTTATTGCCAATTTAGTAAAAATAGTTTTAAAAATTATACTAAAATACATTAATATGAAAATTTAATTTTATATTCAAACTTAAGGGAAAAAATACTATATGGTTCAATAGAAGGCAATTATAATGATAATGTGCTAAAAAAACAGAACATCAAATTATCATTTTTTTGAGGCTTTGCCCCAAACACCATTATTATTATTTGCTTTTAGGATTGTAGAGTTTTTGAAATATTCAATTTGACTATCAATTACCAAATAGGCTGATTTTTGATTTAAAACATGAATTTTCATAAAGCTTTTTTTTCCTAAAGTTTTTTTTAAATAGGTTTGCGACACTTATTCGGGTGCTATTTAATCTTAACTCTCTTATAATGCTTTATAGCAATCACATAGATTAATATGTTCGACTCCCCGCAACTCCACTGATTTAAAAAACAAATTATCCAAAAGCCTTTAAAATTAAAATTTTAGTGGCTTTTATTATTTCATCCTATCGTTCAAAATACTATTATTGAACTGTTGTAAAAAGGCATTATATCTGAGTTCCATAGCTGGAACCATTTCATTTCTATACTTATGAATATTTTTTGTAAAACCATTATCATTAATATCATACATTCCCATTAATCTGTCTTCGTAATAATGTAGCACACTATTTTTCCAAATAACACAATGTGCTTTAGCTCCAATATTATTAACAACTACATAATGGTCTATAGAATCATTTAACATATCTTTTCCTAACGAAAAAAATGGTTTATTGTAGCCGATATAATTCATTATTGTTGGTAAAATATCAATATGCTGAACAACTGTGCTGTCAATTCCTTTTAAATTTTGAGACGGATTGTATAAAACGATAGGAACTCTAAAAAATGCCATATCGCTGTTATATTCCTCATGATAAAGTGTAGAAGGATGGTCGGCTGTAATTACAAATAAAGTGCTATCGAACCATGACATTTTTTTTGCCACTTCAAAAAACTTCTTTAATGAATAATCTGCATAGCCTATTGTTTCGTGAATTGGAAGTGTTCCTTTTGGAAATATATTTTTATATTTCTCTGGCACATCAAAAGGCGAATGCGATGATAATGTGAACATTACGCCTAAAAATGGACTTTCTGATTTATTAAGTGTTGAAGCAAAAAATTGAAAAAAATCTTCGTCCCAAATTCCCCAATATCCATCGTTTTTGTCTTTATCGGGAAACTCGTTATAGCCATAATACTCATCAAATCCAGCTATATTCATAAATGCATCAAAACCCATTGAGCCATTATATGCTCCATGAAAAAACATACTTTTATAACCCACATTTTTCAGTAAGTTTGCTACTGATGTAATTTTATTTCCAACATAAGGTGAAATAATATATGGATTTTCTAAAGATGGAATACTTGCAATAATTGCAGGAAGTGCATCAATTGATTTTCGTCCATTTGAAAATGCATTGCAAAAAACATAACTACTTTTCATCAGAGAATCTAAAAATGGCGTATAACCTTTATAATTACCCGAATCTAATGTCGGATTTAACGAACCAATATATTCATTACCAAAGCTTTCAAGGACTATAATAACTACGTTTTGTCTGTTCTTTATATCTGTATTTGCTTCGTGAATAGGATTGCAATAGGAATTTAATTCAACAGAATCAGAAAAATATTTTAACTCTTTTAGCTCATTTGTTGTGTAAGATTTTATTAAGCAAAAAGGAGTGTTCAGTACTAACGAAATTTGACTTGATTGAGAAGTGTATTTTCCTGCATTACCAAAACTAATAGGACGGTTGCTAGGAATAAATGT
>MEND01000184.1:14592-18944 GCA_001768975.1 Bacteroidetes bacterium GWA2_31_9
ACCAAGCATTATTCCAACTGAAATTAATAAAAAAGCAGTGGTTCTTAGAAAGTTAAGTAGTTTGCTTTTTGATTCTTTATAAGAGAAATCAATTATTTTAAGAGACTGTGTTAATCCTAAAATCAGAATTAGTAGAATTGCTGTCAGATACCAATAATCGATCAAATATCTGAAAAACATTGAAGCCAGTTTTTTCTCGTTTATCACAGAATTTATAACAGGAAAAGTGAGTCTATTTTGTACTGTATTAAAATATATTACATCAGAAAGGCTTATGATTATTGCAACTGTATTTGATAGTACAAATAATGTGTTCCAAAAATATTTGTAATACTTATTATATATAAATTTGAATGGTAGCAAAAGTGCAATTATATATAACGAATTTGAATAAACAATTGGAACTAAATCAAATTTTACTCCGCCATAAAAAATATAACATAATTGGTTAATCGTAATATTATTAAACGACTCCTTATTAAATTCATAAAAAATAAATCTACAAATTGCATAAATAAAAAGAACAACAATTATTCTAAATGCAACTACAATTATTGCATGTTTTGTTTGATATTTTTGGCTAAATAATTTCAAGTGTTACTGAATTGAAACTTTTAAATACTTGCAATTTTTTGTAATGCTGTTACATTAAGAAGTTTTATTTTTCTCCCTTTAATTTCAATAAGATTTTCATTTTTAAAATCTGATAAAAGCCTGATAACTGACTCTGTAGCTGTACCAATTATATTCGCTAATTCTTCTCTCGTCAAATTTATATTTAGGTAATTTTCATTATCTATACCAAAACTACTTTTAAGATACAGAATAGTTTCGGCAAGCCTTTCTTTTACTGTCTTTTGTGCTATTTCGGTAATAAAAACATTGGCTTCACCAAGCTCATTACTAACCAATTTCAGCAAATCAATTGCAAATTGAGAATTATGCTTTAATAAAAAAAATAACGATTCGCTATTAATAAAACACAAAACTGCATCTTCGTTAACTTTAGCACTTGTACAAACATTTTCACCACTAAGTACAGATCTGTAACCTATTATATCTCCAGCTTTTGCAAATCTAATTATTTGTTCTTTTCCTTCAAATCCGGTTTTAAATACTTTTATAATTCCTGAATTAACAAAATAGAAACCTCTGGCTCTATTGCCTTCATGATAAACAATTTGTCCTTTCTTATATGAATTGCAATTATCTTCAAAAATTAACTCTTCTAATTCATAGTCTGTTAGGCTTTTAAAAATAGAATATTGTTTTAAACCGGAAATCATATTTTTTAGTGTATTTTATGTTGTTTACTTATGCTTTTAAAAAGGTAAAATTAATATTCCAATTCTTTGTAAGAAGCAAATTTACAACTAATTTTACAACGAATTTTACAAGATGATAATTTTACTTATATATGTCTAAAAAGACATTAATTATAGGGGCAAGTCCCAATCCCGAAAGACATTCCAATAAGGCTCTAATAAGACTTAAACGATATGGACATGAGACAATTGCGATTGGAGCAAAATCTCAAGTAATTGAGGGAGTTGAGATTCAAGTTGGAAAACCTGACACAAATGATATTCATACAATTGCAATGTACATTAACCCTACCTTACAGGTTAATTATTATGATTATATAATTTCACTTCAGCCAAAAAGAATTATTTTTAACCCCGGCACTGAGAATTATGAACTAATTGAACTGGCAAGAAAAAATAATATCGAAGTTGTTGAAGGTTGTGTATTAGTAATGTTAGTTACCAATAATTACTAATTCATTAAACTCAATAAAAAACGAAGTTCCAATATTTTCCTCAGTTTCAAACCAAACCTTCCCTCCTATTCCTTCAACGATATTTTTTACAATTGCTAAACCTAATCCCATTCCACTGGTTTTGGTTGTAAAATTTGGCTGGAATAAACTGTCGTGCATTGATTCAGGAATACCTTTACCATTGTCTTTAATTTCAATCAAAAACGATTGATTTTCTTTAGACACATTAATTATAATTTTTCCATTTCTCTCAGGAGGTATCGACTGAATAGCATTTTTAAGTAAATTATTAAATACTCTTAGAATTTGTTCCCCATCAGCATTAATTATTGCTTTCGATATTCCATAATTATTTGATGAAATTGTAATATTTTCGTAATTACTAAATGTATTAATTGCAAAATCAATTTTATCAATCAAATTAATACTTTCTTTTTTTGAAAATGGCATTTGAGCAAATCCGGAAAACTCTGATGCAATTGCCGACAATGAATCAATCTGCTCAATTAGTGTTTTAGAAACTTTATTTAATCTTTGTTCCCAATTTTCTTCTTTATCGTTCCACGAACGCATTAATAATTGAATACTCAATTTCATTGGAGTAAGCGGATTTTTTATTTCGTGAGCAATTTGCTTTGCCATTTCACGCCAAGCCGATTCACGTTCGCTTTTTGCAAGTTTATCGACACTTTCCGACAATTCAACAACTAATCTATTGTACTGAATAATAAGGTTTCCAATTTCGTCTTTACGATTGTAATTAATTAATTCATTTCTTTTTCCTAACTCTATCTCACCCATTTTTTTCTGAATTAGTCGGAGTGGTCTGGTTATATTGTTTGAAACTATGAATGTAAGTGAAATGGTTATAAGAATTAAAAAAACAAAAATATTTACAATTGTAATTACAAGCGATGAAATTTCATTTCTAACTACATATTCCTTAGTAAAATAGGGCAAATTAACATAAGCTAATAATTCGCCATTGTTATTAAAAAATGGAACATAAGCAGATAAAAATTCTAATTTACCAATTTTCTCATTATGTATAAATTCCGATTTTTTATTAATTGCTAACTCATAATAAGCATTTGCATCAATATAATTTCCAAGCAGCCCTTTGTCAAAAATTTCGTTTCTGGATGATGCTATTAATTTTCCGTCTGGCGAATAAAGATTAATATCTGAATAAAAAACATTCGATAATTTGACTAATAAATAATTAAGATTATATGATTCTTGATTAATTATAGATTTTTCGTTTGCAAATTTACCGTCAAACTCAATTAACAGCGATTGTGCTTTTTCGCTAATTTTTTCGAGTTGTTTTTTTTCAAATTGTTGAATATTATAAAAAACAGTTCCTGCTCCAATTATAAATAAGCTTAATAAAACAATTCCAATATAAGCAATTTGAATTCTAAATATCAGATTATTAAACGATTTTATAATATTTGATTTATTAATTTTTAAAACTAAAATCAACAAATACACAAAAACATACATTACAAGTAGATATGAAAAAAATACTATATAATTAAATACAGCATACTGTGGTTTACTTAAAATTATAAAATTATTGTCGTTAACCCTATAAATCAAATGATTATACTCATCTTTATTTATAAATTCAAATTCGTTATTAAATGTTCCGTAATATCTGAGTGCTAAATTATATGAATAATTTCCAAATTGATAAACCAATTTATTATCACGAAATTTTGCATAAGTATAGCTATCAAGCTTTTGCGACGAATTATTTTTACTTTCAATCAACAATTCAGGATAACCAAGTTGCTCAGTTTGAAGTTTTGAATCAAGCTCTATATAAATTGAGTAAAGTTTATTACTATCAGCAACATATTTTAAATCAGCAAAATAACTAATTCGTCCATTAATATTATCTAAAAAATAAAAATTAGTACCAACGACTTGTATTCCTGTTTCATTTCTATAATTATTAAAGTATTCGTTACAGCTTTCGAGTTTTTTAGTTTCGTTTATTAATAACGAATCGTTTTGTTTACAAATAGTTAACTGCAAATCGTATTTTCTCCAAAAACCATGAAAATGATAGTGTAATAAATAACTATACAACTCATCGGCTTTATTCAGATAATCGTTTTGTAAAATTGACTTTATTTTTTTGTCATCAAGAATATTTTTTTCAAAATCGGCCATTTGAAGCTCTGCAATAGGATCTCGTTCGTTTGCAAGATTTGTAACTAATAATTTTCTAACAGATTTTTCCTTATTTTCAGATGAAACTGTAATAATAATGACTGTATAAAGAACAAAAATTGTAATAAAATAAAAAACATAAGAATACCATTTGTTCTCATATTTATCGAATATAATTCTAAACAATATCAAAACTGCAACTGCTAATACAACAGAGAGTAATCCAATTACATAATGGCTAATAATGCTTGCTAAGAAAAAAATAAAAACTGAAATAATGAGCGAAACGTAAAAACTCTTTTTATTAGAATTATTCGATATAATTTCAACAATCCATTTTGTTGAAAAAGCAAGTATTAAAAATAATAATGAAATTACAACATAAGCAACA
>MEND01000184.1:18961-22643 GCA_001768975.1 Bacteroidetes bacterium GWA2_31_9
AAATATTTTTATATCTAATTAATTTAAATTTAATAATTTGCACTATATCAGCTAATTCCTTATATAAAACAATAATTAAATAGAAAATGAATATTTCATTTATTAGAAAATCGCCCAGATTAGGCAGAAAGACTGAAGTTGCAAATAACTTAGGATCAAATATTTCTAAATTATAAAATATTGCTGGAATCTTAAAATAAAACAGCAAAAATCTAAGTAGAAGCATTAATAAGAGAAACAAAAAAATGTGTATTGATTTTCTTCGAAAAACTTTTGAAAGGTTTCTTATAAATATGACAAAACTTATTAGAAAAGCTACATAAAACAATACCGAAAGCAATAGATTAATTGAACTATTTTTAAGTCTGAATTCAGGAATTATTGAAAGCAAAAACTCTCCGTTATTATTAGTAATAATATAACCTTCAGTCTCTGGAACATTAGAAAAATCGGTATATGCAGGTAGTTTAAATGAGCTATTCACTGCGTTTGCAAGAAACTCATTTTCATACGAATACTCTGTTTTTACAATTATTAATCCAAGCACATCTACCTCGTTAAACTTGTATGATTGCTTAATTAACCAGCTATTTCCAGTTTTAACAAAATCATTTTTCGATTTATAAATATTTTTTATTTCGCTGTATGAAATAAAATTATTTGACCAAAATCTTAACGAATCATTCTCAAAAGCTAATAAAATAAATTGTTCGTTTTCAAGCTCTTTACCTAATTTCAAGCTTTTGAATTCGAATAGCTTACTGAACTCTTTGTTTTTAAATAAATTTTCATTTTCAGCAACTAATGCTTGTAGTTTTTCTTGCTTTTCAGATAAGGTTTTACGAAAACCGTCAACATCAATTACCTGATTGACAATCTTATCGTTTTTAAATTCAAAAAAATAAGCAATTGAAAGAAGTGCAATTGAAACAATTAATAATATTGAAAGAGATTTAAAATTCTTCACGTCAAATTATTTGAATAACAAACTTAGCTATAAAATTGTAAGAGTCTGTACATAAAGTTAACATAATACTAAAAAAGCCTTAAAATTCAAGGAAAATTTTTCTTAAATAAAAACTAAGTGGATCTTTCAAAATAACTTCAACAAAATGGGATTCCTCAAAAACAGATGGGTTAACCCATCTGTTTAATAAGCTACTACAGATTTGACTTTTTAAGCAAACTCTAATTATGATGATATGGTTCATTATTTATAATTGTAAATGCTCTGTAAATTTGCTCTACAATTATTAATCTAACCATTTGATGAGTAAATGTCATTTTCGATAATGAAATCTTTCCGTTTGCCCTTTTCTCCAATTTTTCGGAAAAACCATAAGCCCCACCAACAATAAATACCAGATTTTTTATACTGTTTACCATTGATTTTTTAATAAAATCGCTAAAGCCTATTGAAGAATACTCTTTGCCATTTTCATCAAATAAATAAACCGTATCATCATTTGCAAGACACTTTTCAACCTGCTCATATTCTAGACTTTTAAGATTTTCTTTTGCTATTGATTTTGGAGCTTTAATATTTTTAATTTCAACTATTTCCAGCTTTATATAATGGCTTAATCGACTAACATACTTCTCTATACCGACTTTTATAAAATCGTCTTCTGTTTTGCCCACAAAAATTAATGTAATCTTCATTTTATTAAATAAAAATCAAAATTAAGAAAAATAAAATAAACCCAATTTCTGGAATCTGCCAATTACAGAGTTAAGTACTTAAATTTGCTTTCAGCAATTTATTTCATTAATTTTGGTTTAATTATTGTTAATTTGCATTGCTTAAATCTCATTAAATGAATAAATTAAATAAAATATCTTTAATTCTGGTTTTCTTGCTTTTTGCCTTAATTACGTTTTCTCAAGAAATTCCTGACGGAATTCAAACTGCATTAAAAACAGGAAATGCGACTGAACTTGCAAAATATTTCAATACAAATGTTGAAATGACTGTTATAAATAAAGAAGACGTTTATAGCAAATCACAAGCTGAAATAATATTACGAGATTTCTTTTCAAACAACACTCCTACCGAATTTAAATTGATGCATAAAGGAGGAAAAGACGGAGCCAAATATGCAATTGGAAATCTTAAAACCACTACAAAAACTTATAGAGTTTATTTTCTTGTAAAAAACAATAACAAAACACCTTATATTCAACAATTGAGAATTGAAGAAAGCGATGAATAATCAATTATTTGATAAGCTAATAGAATTAGCAATACTCGAAGATTTCGAAAAAGGTGATCACACGTCACTCGCAACAGTACCTTCCGTCCAACAAGGAAAAGCAAAATTAATTGTAAAACAAAACGGTATAATTGCTGGAATTGAAATTGCTCAAAAAGTTTTTTCAATAATTGATAATTCCACAGAATTAAAAATTTTCATTCAGGATGGAACAAATGTAAAAATTGGCGACATTGCATTTGAGGTTTATGGTAAAACTCAATCCATTTTAAAATCAGAACGTTTAATTCTGAACATAATGCAACGTATGAGTGGAATTGCAACAACAACAAACACTTATGTCGAGAAAATTAAACAATACAAAACAAAAATTTTAGATACTCGCAAAACAACTCCCGGATTCAGACTTTTCGAAAAAGAAGCTGTTCGCATTGGAGGTGGAGTTAATCACCGAATGGGACTTTACGATATGATTATGATAAAAGATAATCATATTGATTATGCTGGCGGAATTGAAAAAGCAATTGACAGAACAAATGAATATTTACAGAAAAACAATCTCAATCTAAAAATTGAAATCGAAGCCAGAAACCTCAATGATGTTAATGCAATTTTAAAACATGGCGGTGTTAACATTATTATGCTCGACAATTTTAATATCGAAAATACACTTAAAGCTGTTAGATTAATTATTGGAAAGTATCAAACCGAGTCGTCAGGAGGAATTACCATTGATACTATTGTCGATTATGCTGCATGTGGTGTTGATTTTATTTCAATTGGAGCTTTAACACATCACGTAAGTAGCATTGACCTAAGCTTAAAAGCTTTTTAGTTTTTTATGAAAAAACTATCTCAAATTTCATACGTAATCAATCAGATAGATCGTATAAGGAAGTTTACAATGCGTGTTACTTTCCCTGGATTTGATAAAATTCCACTTTATGATGTTGGAGTGTTTTTTATTAAAGGCTTATCTAAAGGTTCATTAACAGTTAGAGCTTCGTCAATAGCATTTAATTTTTTTTTAGCTTTATTTCCAACTTTAATTTTTTTCTTTACTCTTATTCCATATATTCCTATTGCTAATTTCCAGAGTGAATTGCTAAGTTTACTGAAAGATGTTTTACCAGAAAGTGCATTTTATTCATTTCAGTTAACTATTGAAGATATTGTTTTAGAGAAACGTGGTGGATTATTATCAATTGGCTTTATTACAGCATTTTACTTTTCTACAAACGGAATAAATTCGTTAATGGATGCCTTTAATGCAACATTTCATTCATTTGATTCAAGAAAATGGATTAGCCAAAGATTAATATCATTTTTGCTTATAGTAATCATAGCCGTTTTAGTTACTATTGCTATTGTTTTGATAGTATTTAGTCAGCAATTTTTCAGATACTTACTTGAGCAGGATATTATAAAAAGTGATTTATTTTATTACATAATTACTAGCGGAAAATGGA
>MEND01000184.1:22784-22994 GCA_001768975.1 Bacteroidetes bacterium GWA2_31_9
ATTATGTCAATAATTTCGGACAATACAATAAGCTATATGGCTCAATTGGAACTTTAATTGTAATAATGCTTTGGCTTTACTTTAATTCCATAACATTATTGATTGGATTTGAACTAAATGCAAGTATAAATTCAGCACATTTAAAAAAGGGAATGAAACCTGAGCCATTAGAAATTAGATAGATTTTTAAATCTGTCCGTTATCTATCCT
>MEND01000185.1:0-3796 GCA_001768975.1 Bacteroidetes bacterium GWA2_31_9
ATGGTGGTTCAGATGGAACAGCAACAGTAACCGTATCTGGAGGAACAACTCCTTATGAGTATGGATGGAGTTCGGGTTCGTATTTTCAAATCGCAACAGGTTTATCAGCTAATAATTATGATGTAACTGTAACAGATGTAAATGGTTGTATTGTTACAGCAAGTAATTCCATTTCAGAACCAACAGCAATGGTATTATCATCAGTTCAAGATAATGCGGTTAGTTGTTTCGGAGGAAGTGATGGAGGTGCAACTGTTTCAGTTTCAGGTGCTACAAGTCCATATACATATTTGTGGGATAATGATTCAACAACCGTTTCAGTTACTAATTTTATTGAAGGAACTCACACTGTAACAGTTACGGATTATAATTTATGTAGTTCTACAGTAAATGTTGTTATAACTCAACCTACAGTAGTATCCGGAACGATAACAAATATTTCAGCACATTGCGGATTAAATGATGGTTCTGCAACTGTATCACCAATAGGTGGAATTTCTCCATATACATTTGTATGGGAAGATGGACAGACAATTCAAAATGCAGATACTTTATTGGCAGGTAGTCATTCAGTAACAATCACCGATAGTAATTTATGTACAGCATTTGTTTCAACTTCAATAATTGATTTACCAGGCGTTGTTGCTTCTATTCAATTCAGTAATGATGCAAAATGTAATAGTGCTTGTAACGGCGATGCAACTGCTAAAGGAACAGGTGGCGTAACTCCATATATATATTTATGGAATGATGCTTTATCTCAAACAACACAAACTGCAACAGGATTATGTGCAGGTAATTATGAAGTAACCATAACTGATGCAAGTGGTTGTACAGATATAGCAACAGTAACTATAAATGAACCAACAGTTGTTTCTGCATCAATAACTTCATCAGATAGTGTCTTATGCTACGGTGGAAATACAGGAAGTGCAACAGTTGCAGGTTCTGAAGGCACACCACCATATACATATTTATGGAATGGTGGAGTAACACCAACTTCTTCTACTGCCACAAGTTTATCAGCAGGAACTTATTCTGTTACTGTTTCAGATTTATATTCATGTCAGGCAATTACTACAGTAAGTATTGGTGAACCAACGCTTTTGAGTATTTCATTATCAAATACTGATGAAAACTGTGGGCAAGCAAATGGAACAGCCACAGTTATTGCAAACGATGGAACTTCGCCATATAATTATGCTTGGAGTTCTGGAGGAAGTACAACTAGTGCAACTAATACCGGTTTATCTTTGGGAACATATACAGTAACAGTAACAGATTCAAATGGTTGCACTAAATCAAATAATATAAGCATTAATAATATATCATCTGGAATTGCCGGTATATCTTCATCTAATAATGTAAGTTGTGTTGGAAGTTGTGATGGTGATGCAACAGTTTCAATTGGTGGAGGTACAACTCCTTATACATATATATGGAGCAATGGTCAAACAACTGCTTATGCTTCGGGATTGTGTGGTGGAGTATATACTGTAACTATAACAGATTCTGATAATTGTGGGGTTACTGTTTCGGTAACGATTTCAAATCCAAATGCAATAACTTTAACCTTAAACAAAACTAATGTATCTTGTCCTGATGGTGATGATGGAACAATTGAAGCTGTTATTTCAGGTGGAACCAGCCCTTATACTTATCAGTGGAATAATTTAGATATAACACAAACAATTATTGGATTAGCAATAGGAACATATAGTGTAACAGTTGAAGATGCAAATGAATGTGCTGTAGTAGGCTCTGAATCAATAACTCAGCCCATTCCTATGGTAATTACCGAATCAGTTGTAAATTCATCTTGTGGATTAAGTAATGCAAGTATAAGTGTAGCAATTACTGGAGGTACAAGTCCATATACATATTTATGGTCTAACGGTGCTTTAACACAAAATATTAGTGGCATTTCTGCCGGAACATACTCTTTAAATATTACTGACAGTAAGGACTGTAAGTTGACAAAGACTATACAAGTTGCAGATTCTTCAGGCCCATCAATTTCTATTGCTGTATTAAATGTGTTAAAATGTAACGGAAATTGTGATGGTATTGTTGAAGCAACTGTTATCGGCGGTGTATATCCATATTATTATTCATGGTCAAACGGAACATATTCATCAATTTGTACAAATCTTTGTGTTGGTGTTCATTCTGTTACAGTTACAGATAGTAATAACACAGCATGTAGCTCAACTCAAAGTATAACGTTAACAGAACCTTCTTTATTAGAAGCTTCATTAACTCCAATTCAACCATTATGTTATGGCGATTGTAATGGAAGTGCTGAGGCATTAGTTTATGGAGGAACAGCTCCTTATACATATTATTGGAGTGGAGGCGATGCAATCACACAGGATTCAACAGGAAGCTTATGTACAGGTAATTACAGCTTAACTATTACCGATAATAATTTGTGTCAGCTAATTAAAACTGTAAATGTAGGTCAACCAACATTTATATCAATTGCGATGGATGAAATATCTACCCTATGTTTTGGTAGTTGTGATGGTTCAGCAATTGCAAGTGTATCGGGTGGAACAAGTCCTTATACATATTTATGGGATGATTCATCAGCTCAAACTACAGATACTGCGATAGAATTGTGCTCTCAAAATTATATAGTATCAGTAATTGATGATAACGGTTGTAGTTCTACAGCTTCTGTTTCGGTAACACAACCAACACAAGTTACAGCACAGATTTTAAATTATGGAGATGTAAAATGTCCATCAGGAATCGATGGATATGCTCAGGTATCTGTATCAGGTGGTACACCTAGTTTTACATATTTATGGAGTTATAATAATTTATCTTCAAATAATATTACTTATGTTGGAGAGGGTACTTATTGGGTAACAGTTACAGATGCAAATAATTGTGATGCAATTACTTCGATAAATATTACCAGTCCCGATTCCATCAATATAGAATTAACTGTAACAGATGAGTTATGTTATCAATCAGAAGATGGTGAAATTTCAGCAGTTGTAACAGGCGGAACTTCTCCATATAACTATGTATGGTCAAATGCTTATGTCGGTTCTAATGTATCTGGTTTAGAACCTGGAAATTACACGCTTTCAGTTATAGATAATAATAATTGTTTACAAACAGCATATTCTAGCATTCAGGCTGCACCTTACTTTAAAGTAAATGTTGATTCTGTACGAAATGCAAATTGTGGTCTTGCAACCGGTTTTGCTCAAATAGGAGTTTCTAATGGTTCTGGTCAATTATCGTATTCGTGGACTCCAAATGTTAGTAGTAGCGTGATTATTAATGGTGTAGGTGCAGGTACTTATTCTGTTATTGCAACAGATGGAAATGGTTGTCAGGATAGTACAGTAGTTAATATTAGTGATATAGAAGGTCCAATTATAACAGATACAACCAAGACTTATGTTACTTGCAATGGAGGTAATGATGGAAGTGCCGGAATTACATTTAATCAATTAGTTCCAAATCCACCATTTACATATTTATGGAATAGTGGTCAATCAGGAAGTGGATCGATAAATACTCCTATAAATATTGTTAACCTTTCAGCAGGTTCATATACTGTAACTGTAACTGATAGTGCTGGTTGTAAAGCAACTCGAGAAATAATTATTAATGAGCCTCCTGTTTTATTAGCGGCTATTACTAGTACAACTCTTCCTAAGTGTACTGGAAATTGCGATGGAAAAGCTTATGTAATTGGAGGAGGAGGCACATCTCCTTATACTTATCAATGGAGTAATGGAATTACACCGGTAAATCCTCAAAATCCACAGAACTT
>MEND01000185.1:3942-7886 GCA_001768975.1 Bacteroidetes bacterium GWA2_31_9
CTTATACAGCTTCTGTTACTGATATGAATGGATGTCCAATATCAAATACATTTACAATTAATAATCCTACACAAATAATTGTTGCAACTGGTTCTTTACCAACAAAATGTGGAAAAGATAATGGAGAGGTTTCTATTTCAAACGTATCAGGTGGCACACCTGGTTATACATTTACTTGGCAACCACAAACTGGTCAGACTGCATCTAATGGAACAATGGATAGCCTTGCTGCTGGTACATATTTATTAACTGTAACAGATGCCAATAATTGTAAATTAGTTGATAATTCAAAAGTTGGCAATACTGCAGTTCCTATATTGTTACCAATTACTACAACTTCAGCTAAATGTTTTGGAGACTCTTCTGGTTCAGCAAAAATTATAATTAAATATGGAGTTCCTTCATTTACTCCATTCCTAATTCCATCAACAGGATCTGGTTCTATTGATACTACAGTGTTTAGCTATTATAACTTACCGGCAGATAATTATACAATTCAGGTAATTGATGGGAACGGATGTTCAGTAAATCAATCATTTACTATTAATCAACCTACTCCTATGAGTTTATATGTATCAAGTTACGAAGATTCATTATGTATTGGTGCGAAAACAAATTTATCTGTTGTAGCACAAGGAGGTACCCCTCCATATACATATTTATGGACAGATACTACTTTGCAATATCAATATATTCAAACTCAAGTTGTAGAGGGAGATACTACAACATCATATACCGTGGTTGTTCACGATTATAATAATTGTCCAGATGATACAGCTCTGTTTGATGTATTTGTATATCCTCCATTATTATTGTCAGTAAATCCAACAGAAACATCAATTTGTAAAGGACAAACTGTTGATGTAACATTAACGATGAGTGGCGGAATGGGTGCACCATATAATTATTTCTGGTCAGATTTAGGATATCCAATGACTGAAAATGTAAGACCTTTGAGTCCAATAGATACAATGTCATATAATATTTTTGGTATAGATGGATGTAATACAATTAGTAATACAGTTTCTACAGTTGTAAATATTAAACCAATACCATTGGCAAAAATTCATGGCGATACTATAAATGGCTGTTCACCTTTAACAGTTAATTTTAATAACATATCACATGAAACAGGTTATGTTTATAGTTGGGACTTCGATGATAATTCTGCAACTTCTTCTGATTCTATGCCAATATATACGTTTTATGACGATGGTAAATACGATATATATCTTACAGTTACATCAGCCGAAGGATGTTCTAAAGTAGTAACAGCATCGAATTATATTGAAGTATATCCACATCCACAAGCTATGTTTAGCTTAAGTCCTGATGTTGTAAAATTATTGGAAGATCCAGCAGTAAATTTCTGGGATGAGTCATTTGATGCCTCAAAATGGTTGTGGCAATTTGGAGATGGAGATATTAGTTATTCACAAGATACTTCACATCAATATAATGAGGCAGGAATTTTCAATGTTCTATTAACTGTTTGGAATGAGCAAGGTTGTAGTGATACTATTTCTCATCCTTTACAAGTATTGGAGAATTATACATTCTATGCTCCAAATGCTTTTACTCCAGAATCTCGCTATAACGATTATTTCTTCTTTAAAGGAACAGGAATTGATAAGGATAATTTCCAATTGTATATCTATGATCGTTGGGGCGAATTGATTTTTGAAACAAATGTTTTTTATGAGCCTGATTATAATCCAGATACAAGAGGTCGTTGGGATGGTAAGGTTAAAAATGGAAGTAAAATTGCCGAAACAGGAGTTTATACTTGGTATGTAATTTATAAAGATGTAAATGGTAAGTCGCACGATCAAACAGGTGCAGTTACACTAATCAGATAATAGAAAAGCGGGGAAACCCGCTTTTTTTATTCCGTTCAATTAATTTAAATTGTTCAACTTAAATTCCTTATAAGCTATTTTTACTTACAGTAAATTCAGTATCTTTGCAATCTAAATTTAAAAAGGGAAATGCTGGACAACATAAGGAATTTTTGTATTATTGCCCATATCGATCATGGTAAAAGTACATTAGCAGACAGGCTTTTACAACTTACTCATACAATTTCTGATCGTGATTTCCAAAATCAGGTGCTTGATGACATGGACTTGGAAAGAGAAAGAGGAATTACGATAAAAAGTCATGCCATTCAAATGGATTATGAATATAATAATAAGAAATATATCTTAAATTTGATTGACACACCGGGTCATGTCGATTTTTCGTATGAAGTATCACGTTCAATAGCTTCTTGCGAAGGAGCATTACTTATTGTTGATGCAACTCAAGGTATTCAAGCACAAACAATCTCGAATCTATATTTGGCTCTGGAAAACGATCTTGAAATTATTCCTGTAATCAATAAAATGGATATGCCAAGTGCAATGCCCGAAGATGTTGCTGACCAAATTGTTGAATTAATTGGATGTGAGAGAGATTCTATAATTTATGTAAGTGCAAAAACAGGAGATGGTGTTCCTGATATTTTAAAGGCTATAATTGAGAGAGTTCCATCGCCAAAAGGTGATGCAAGTGAGCCACTTCAAGCTTTAATTTTTGACTCATTCTTTAATCCTTTTCGTGGAATAGTTGCTTATTACAGAGTCTTGAATGGTACAATTAAAAAAGGAGATTTAGTTAAGTTCGTAAATACTAAAAAAGAATATTATGCCGAAGAAGTTGGAATTCTTAAACTGAATCAAGTTCCAAAAGATTTTGTTGAAGCTGGGAATGTTGGATATATAATTTCAGGGATTAAAGCTGCAAAAGAAGTAAAAGTTGGAGACACAATTACTCACGTTGCAAGACCATGTGAAAAATCTATTGAAGGATTTAAAATTGTTAAACCAATGGTGTTTGCAGGTATTTATCCTGTCGATGCCGACGAATACGAAGAATTAAGAGCCTCAATTGAAAAGCTACAATTAAACGATGCTTCATTATCTTTTATTCCTGAGTCATCAGCGGCTTTAGGGTTTGGTTTCAGATGTGGATTTCTTGGATTGCTACACATGGATATTGTACAAGAACGGCTTGATCGTGAGTTTAATATGGATGTTATAACAACTGTTCCAAACGTTGAGTATAAAGTTCATACAACAAAAGGTGAAATTATTGATGTTCATAATCCATCTGGTTTACCAGCAATTAATTATATTGATTATATAGATGAACCTTATATTACTGCTCAAATAATTTCTAAATCGGAGTATGTAGGAATTGTTATGACTTTATGTATCGAAAAGCGAGGAACTTTAAAAAATCAAGTTTATTTAACAACTGATAGGGTTGAACTAACTGTTGAACTTCCTCTAGGCGAAATTGTTTTCGACTTTTACGATAAACTTAAAAGTATTTCTAAAGGTTATGCGTCGTTTGATTATTTTCAATCGGGATATAAGCCTGCAAAACTAGTCCGACTAGATATTTTACTTAATGGCGAAATGGTTGATGCTTTATCAACACTGATTCATGCCGATAATGCTTATGATTTTGGTCGAAGAATGTGCGAAAAGCTTCAAGAGTTAATTCCTCGTCAACAATTTGATATTGCAATTCAAGCTGCTATTGGAGCTAAAATTATTGCTCGCGAAACAGTAAAAGCAGTTAGAAAAGATGTTACTGCAAAATGTTACGGAGGTGATATTTCCCGAAAACGTAAACTTCTCGAAAAACAGAAAAAAGGCAAGAAACGTATGCGTCAGGTTGGTAATGTAGAAGTTCCACAATCGGCATTTATGGATGTTCTAAAACTTGATTAAACTTTAATCAGTGTCTGTCCATAAAGTCAAGAGTTTGAAACAGAACTAAGCGAAGCGGACTCACGAACACCTTTAAAATAATTAATATTGTGAGTAATGTTCGAGTTCGAGGTTTCGATGAACTGAAAATCAGGAGTGTACTGAAGTACATGACTGATTTGAAGG
>MEND01000186.1:0-1257 GCA_001768975.1 Bacteroidetes bacterium GWA2_31_9
TCACCGCTATAATTTGATGATATTTTAATTTTTAAAGGCTCTGTAATTCCAGAGTCAGTATTTTTCATAATTGTTTTGAAAGTTAATTCACAGTTTGGAGCTACGCCAAAATCAACTTCTGGAGAAACTAACCAATCTATACTAGGAGCATCAGCATTTACACCTGTAATATACATGCAAGGATCTCCTGGAAAATAATCCCAATCTTTATTACTTGCTTGGCTTTTAATTGTCCAATCATTTGAATTTGAGGCAAAAGAATAATTTAACAACACAGTAGGAATTACAAAATTTTGAACATCGTTTAAGTCACGAATATAAAATTGCCAATCGCTACCAAACCGACTTAAAATACCAACCAAATTTCCTTTACCTTCAGGTAGTTTATTCGCTGCAAAACTGGCATAATTACTTGTACGGACAAGAAAACCTGGAATTAATACACCGTTTGCATCTAAAAGATTTCTGTTTGTTGTTGCAGAAACATCGGCATAAGGACTTCCTGGAAGTTCAAATGAAACGTCTTCAATTTTTACTAACTTGCTTAAATCGGCTTCGTCTATAGCAGTAATATTAATTACTTTAGGCTGAATAACCTTTCCTGGTAAGCTATCTAAAAATACGTGTTTATCTATTAGCACATCAGGTAATCTCCCAATTGCATTATTATAATTATACCCGATTTGTTTTAAACCATTATATTCACCGATATAAAGGCTATCAAGTTTTATATAAATTCTTTGACCTAAATGATAATCATTAAACATTGACGTACGGTCGAGCTTAAGCTCAATTGCTGCTGAAGCATCTTGAATTTCCATTGTTTTATATAGGTTACCAGATTCATCGTTTGCAGAAACCTTTCCCCAAATACATAGATTCGAATCTATCAAGGTTAAAGCACCAGGATACAATTGTTTCAAATCTGCAATAGAAATCATTGTTACTCCAGATGAGTCAAATGCAGGAATTTTTATATCCGGTTTATCAAAACCTTCTTTTATACAAGCACTAAAAAATGTTGAAACAACCAATAGTACGGCTAATAAATTTAATTTATTCATTTTTTTAATTTTAAAATCTTACACTAAAGTTTAAATAATACGTTCTTCCTTTTCCATAAAAATATTTTGGAGGAAATTTATCTACATTTTTATTTTCATAATCAAATCTCATTTGCTCGTAACCACCTGTAATAATTTCCTGATTATTAAGAATATTACTAACACTAAGATTTATATTGAAATAATACTTTTC
>MEND01000186.1:1304-5268 GCA_001768975.1 Bacteroidetes bacterium GWA2_31_9
AAAAAACCAATATTTTGGATGCATATATTTTATTCCAAAAGAAGCAGCAATTTGAGGTGTTCCGGTTACATAAAAATTCTTTAAATAGGAAGTATATGATGTGTCAGTAAACATTCCATTCTCATAAGTAACAGAAATTTTTGGTCTTGATATATAACGATGGTCGCCATAAGCAACAACTCCAATAAAAGATATTGCAGATGATGCTTTTAAATCGGCTCCAATTTCAACTCCTTGATGAGATTTGTCGATTCCCTGTGTTATATAATTTACATAAGAGCCACTTGTTTGACCCGAAGCCATTTGATTATCTAAGAAAAAGCTTTGTGAATTGCTTTGATTATAAATATATGTTTGATACAAAGTAATTCTTGTTTTAAATCCCGGGAAACGTGCTACATAGTTAATATCAGCAGTTTGAATTGTTTCACTTTCTAAATCAGGAACAACATCATCTTTAATACGAGGCGATAAGTACGAAATACGAGAACTTGGTGGATTTGTCATGTAGCCAATATTAGCAACAACATAATGTCTTCCAGAAATTTTATAAGTTCCGCCTACTTTTACTCCATAATTGTTAAACTTTGTCTTAGCTGATTCCCCAAAAGAGTTTTCAGGAGCTCTACCATTTTTCATATTTCCATTTCTCCAGAACTCTGTATTGCTTCCTTTTGCACCTAAATAAAAATCAAATTTATTTAGATTTAAATCAGCCTGAGCCCATACTTGTGCAAAATTGTTGAAAATATCATAATCGTATCCAAATTTATCGCCTTCTTTTATAATTCTATTAGGGTTATTCAAATCGTTTTGAGCCACATTTGGATCATCTTTAAAATCTCTTAAAGCAAATTTATCAACATCAACCCAGTAAGAATTACCCGAAATATCAAGTAAGTCTTCCATTACCTTATAATGAGTTCCTTTATATTTTCGATATGAAACACCACCTGTTATTGTAATTTTTTCGCTAGTATAATATCTAAATAATGTATTAAAACTAAACTGCTTTTGCTGATCAATTCTATTTTCGATAGTAATATTTGCAGGCTTTCCTTCAAGACTTAACAAATAGTTGTAATTATAGAATTTTTCCCAATCTAATTGACTTGCATTAGGGTCATTCTTCCAATTTTCGGCAACAATAGCACTGATTGCAGGGTCTGTTTGATAACCAGGAAGGTATCTATAATAATCAGGGCGAGGATCGGCAGCATTAAACCAGTTTAATGCTGTATATCCGTCTTTTCCAGCAGTATAAGCAATTGTAGTATTTAAACTGAATTTATTGTTAGGTGTGAAATAATGCTCTAAAGTTGCAAATGGATTATTGTTTGTTTTCACACGAGCATTTCGTACCTCATCATTCTGATATCCCCAGTTTGGATTATAATATTTTGTACCCATTAAATCATAAGCTTCTTGAGTAGAAGCAGCTTGCATTCCTTTTCTGGATGGTGATGCAACACTAGTAAATGCAATACTGTGTTTATTATTAATTTTTTTCTCAACAGCTAATGAATATGCCCACTGATCGTAAAATGTTCCTGGAACGTAACCTTCTTCAGCCCAACGACGTGATGCGTTAAGTGCTATTGCCCAGTTATTTTTCATTAATCCAGTTGCAAAAGTGTACATTGCTCTTTGTCGGTAAGAACGATTTGTATAAGAGTATGTTAATTTATTTTGTTTTCTAATTAATGATGCTCTGGTGTTGATGTTAGTAGAGCCTCCAATGTTTCCAAAAGAAAATTCTGATGATGAAAGACCTGGAGCAATTTCTTTATTTCTTGTCAGATCATTTAATCCACCCCAATCAGAAAAAGATGCTCTTTCATTTTCAGCATCATTCATTAATATACCATTGAAATAAATATCGGTATATTCTGAGTCGTATCCACGCATTTTAAAGAATGCATAACTAAAAACAAATCCTGCAGTAGAAACAAAAATATCGCTCGAAGATGATAAAATTCCAGAAACGTATTGCCCTGAGTTTCCATCATCAAAATCCAAATCAACTTCTGAAATTCCTTCTAAGTCCTCAGCAATTAAGCCTTTTGGTCGTGCTACAAATGTTCCTAAATCTTTTGTTTCGGTTTCAGTAATTTCAAAGTTTTCGTTAATTGTTTCAATATCATCAGATGAAATTACAATAGAATTACTTCCAACTGGCAAGTTTTTAATTTCAAAAAAACCTTTGTTGTCAGTTTTTGACTCTAAAGCTCCACATTTGACAAGAACCTCTTTAATCGGTTTTTGATTTTCCTGACTTACTACAATTCCTGTAATACTATTTTGTGAAACAGCATAAAACGAAGTAGCAAAAATCATGAATAACAATGAGATATATTTTTGTATCATCGAATATTTTTTTAAAAAATGACTACGAAGTTAATAAAATCAATCAATCTGCAACTTTTTTCAAATGATTTTAGAAAACATAAAAAATTATTTGAAGCAGAATAAATATTCATAATCCCTGTATATCTGATTATTACGGCTAAATATTTTTTATATTTTAACATTAATAATATAATATATTTTAATCAAAAATATTTTTTATTAATACTAATCGTTTACTTTGTGTTAAAATTTAGAACTTATGAGGTCATTACTTTTAGTCATTATAGCATTATTGTTTGCTAATTATAAATCATTCGGACAAGAAGATTTAAAAAAATATAAAATTGCGTGTATTGCTTTTTATAATATCGAAAATTTATTTGATACTATAAACGATCCAAACTTTAACGATGAAGAGTTTACACCTGAAGGGTCGTACGTTTGGACTGGCGAAAAATATTGGCAAAAAATTTCACATACTTCTGACGTAATTTCTAAAGTTGGTGATGAATATACAAGTGGTGGACCTGTAATTGTAGGCATTGCTGAAGTTGAAAATGAAACTGTACTTAAAGATATTGTAAATTCTAAAGAATTAAAAGCATCTGATTATGGAATCGTTCATTACGATTGCGAATACAGCAGAGGTGTTGATGTAGGTTTTTTATATCGCAAAGAATATTTTAAAGTTACTGACAGTAAAACATTTAAACTAATTTTACCTACCGAGCCTGAATATAGAACCAGAGATATTTTATTAGTTAATGGCGAACTTGATGGCGAAAAAATTCATGTTATTGTTAATCATTGGCCTTCAAGAAGAGGTGGCGAAAAAAGGTCTGCACCAAACCGAGATGAAGGTGGAAGAATTTGCAGAACTATTGTTGATTCATTATATAAAGCTGAAGCAAATGCAAAAATTTTCATCATGGGAGACTTTAATGACGACCCAGTTGATGCAAGTATTTCGAAACATTTAGGAGCAACTGGTGATATTGCGAATGTTTCAGAAAACGGTCTTTATAATCCTCAATATGATTTATTTAAAAAAGGTATTGGAAGTTTAGCATACAGAGATAGTTGGAATTTATTTGATCAAATAATAATTTCAAAGCCTCTGCTTGGAGATGATAAGTCAACATACAAATTTAATTCAGCTAAAATATTTAACCGAAAATTTATTACTCAAAAAGATGGTAAATATGCTGGTTATCCTTTTAGAACATTCTCTGGAGAAACATTCCAAAACGGTTATTCTGACCATTTTCCTTCATATATTTTTATTGTAAGGAATAAGTAGTGTCTCTTAGAAAACTACAATAATTTTGTTACTCTGGTTTTGAAAACAGTTGTTTCGACAAAGCTCAAAACATCGCATTTACATTTATAAACTCCTTATTTTCAAAACTGCGAAAGCCTCATTCTTGAACTTTTCTAAAGAAACACTGTGTTTTCTTATTGACATTAAGTAAACCTTAGTGAAAGGTTTATTACGTTCAGAACTCCTTACCCATACAAGCAAAATCAATAAAGGCAGAACATTCGTTCGCAAAATAAAAAAACGGATATTTTTGTTTTTACATCAGACCTCACTAAAAAGGTGTTTTAATTTGAT
>MEND01000187.1 GCA_001768975.1 Bacteroidetes bacterium GWA2_31_9
GCTTTCGTTAAATTTGTTGCCAAGTCCACACTGAATAAGTGAACTTTTTCCAGTACCAGAAACACCATAAACCAGTAGTATTTTACTTTCAAATATTTTATGATAAAGTTCTTCGGTTTCTTGCTCACGTCCAAAGAAAATGTCTTTGTCTTCTTTGGTAAAGCTGTCGAGGAATTTAAAGGGTGATTGCATGTGTTTATGTTTTTATTTGACGCTGAATATTTATAATTTTTTTTGACAGGATTACAAGATTTACAGGTTTGAACTTGTTAATCCTGTCTAATTTTTCACTTTAGTCGTATGTCATTTTTAGTTATGAATGTTTTATGTTATTTTGCTATAATCCAGAGGATTGTGTTACTTGAGAACTATCGTTTAATAATGCTTTTACTTTTTTGAAATCAGAAATGGTAAGCGTATCGTTAAACAAATATTTATATCCAGTTTTTTCAAGATCAGAAATTTTATCCGAATAAAAGTCTTGGTCATTAGAATAGTCATCAGTACTATCTTTCCATAATAAAAAAGTTTCTTTTGCTTTTTCCCAATCGTTCATGTATAGATAACAAAATGGCAATACAGTATAAATAAGTTTATTATTTTTATCTGCTAATAATGCAATTTTCAAAGATTCCATTGCCTTGTCCCTCAAATCAAAACAATTGTTGTTTTTTAACAATAAAAAAGCGAATTTAGAACAACTGATTGCAATTGTTTTTCGAATACTAGGATTAATATCTTTATCATCAATAGCTTTGGTGTATAACTCAAGTATTATATCTGGCATATTTAGATCGTTAGATAAACATTGATAATCTGAATTATTAAAAATTTCAGTTAATGTTGTTGCAACTTTTAAAATATCAATCAACGAATTGGTTTCTAATAAATGATTAATTAACTGATTAATTTCTTCATTGTTATTTATTTTTCCATCAATATTTTGAGCGAAAAGAATTTTTAAATAGGTTAAATTATATTTTGTAACATCAGTTATTATAATTAATTTTTTAAATAGTTTTAATGCACAATTAAAGTATTCTGCTTTTAATGCGAAATTTGACTGTTCTAAATAATTATCATAATACCAATTTGCTGCATCAATTAGTTCATTATCATTTTTAGTATTTTCAATATCTGAAAAACTTAAAATATCATATTTCAATTTGCTCTTTACATTTAAATCATCATAATGCCTTAAATTTTTAAAATCGTTATAACATGTTTTTAAATCTACTAAATTTGCACCATTAGTAAATGAACCATTTAATATTTTTTTACCATCGGGTGCAAAATTTGATGAACTGGCTAATTCATTACATTCAATAATCTGAAGGAGGTTTCCTTTTAAGTCCCATAATCTGATTTTTTTATCTTGAGATAAAGTTAAAATCATTTGCCCATCGGGTGAGAATTTAGAATCTCCAATGTTTGAATAAAGTTTATATTGCTGTAATTCATTAGCTTCTAAATCCCATAATCGTACAATTTTATCACCAGACGCAGTAAGTATATGCTTCCCTTTTGGTGAAAAATTTACAGTACGAACAAAGTCGTTATGTTTAAACCGTTGTAAAATTTTACCATCAATACTCCATAAAATAGCAGTTTTATCAGATGAACCTGTTAAAACAGATTTGCCATCGGGTGAAAATGCAACAGAAGAAATATCATTTTTATGTCCTAAGTTATTTTCGTAGCTTTCAAATCGTTGTAAAATATTTCCTTCCAAATCTATTAATTGGGCAAAACTTCCAATAGAAATTAAAATAGACTTCCCGTCTGGTGAAAATACTGTGTTTTGATTTTCTTTAGTCCCAAAATTAAGTAACTTATTACCCTTTATATCATATAATTGTGTATAAGTAGAGTCTTGTATCCAAAAAGAACCTAAATCACGATGTGTTATTAAACTAAATAAAACTTTATTTTCATCTGGTGAAAACTTAATATTATACAAAGTTATATTGTGTCCATTTATTTTATATTTTTGTATAATATCCCCATTTAAATCAATAAGTTTATTGCCTAAGAGTAATTTATTTCCATCGTGTGAGAATTCACCTCTCTCTATTCCCTCTCCCTCAAAAAATTTAATTGTTTTATTTTCTAAAGCGAATTTATTTAAAATACCATTTGGTGATACAGTAATTATCGAATCACCTGTGAAAGAAAAGTTAGCATATTTACTGTCCTTAAAAACTTGTAATTCGCTCCCCTTAATATCCCACAATTTAGTGGTATTATCTTTTGAGTTTGATATAAAAGTTTTACTATCAGTAGAGAAGGTAATATTTGTTATTTCTTCGTTATGGGCTTTAAAAGATTTTATTTTATTATTTTTAATGTCTATAATATTTAATCCACCATTATAAGTTCCTGTTATAATTATATCTCCATCAGGGCTGTATAATATTTCATCAGATGGTTCGCAAATAAAAGTTTGAATAATTTTACCTTTTAAGTTCATTAAAATAACCGAATCTGAAGAGGTTGTTGCAGCTAAAGTATTTCCATCCTGAGACAATACAATTTTGCTTATATTAGGCGTAAATGAATAAAATGATTTTGTTTTTAAGTCATATATTTTTACTTCTCCATTATAATATGCACATAATATTTTATTCCCATCGGGAGAGAATGAAGCATAATATAAGTCGGTAATTTTAAATGAATTTAAAATATTACCTTTTAAATCAAATATTTTAATAGAATCGGAAAGAGAAACTAAAAATGTTTTAGAATCGGGTGAGAAAGCCGGAAATTGTGCATATTCATAAATACACATATCTTTTAAAATTATATTACCTTTTGTATCCCATAAATTTACAGAATAGTTGTTCTCATAGCTACCATATATAGTTAAGAAATATTTACCATCGGGTGAAAATACCAATGACGTAATTTCTTCGGCTTTTAAATCAATTGTATTTGCACTAATCGAATTATCATAATAAATACGTAAAATATTTTTATAAATATCGTTATTTGTTGAGTCTAAACTGTAGGCATATTCGGCTAAAAGTAGTGCATTTGTTGGATTTTCGTTAACAACTTCTTTGGCTAATGAATTATAATATAGTGCTGTCGATTTTTGTTTTGCGATTTCGGCTTTATTTCGCTCATTCATAGCCCAGTAAGTAAAAGCAAACATTACAATAAGTATAGAAATAGCAGTAGCAAAAGCAATTCGTTGTTTACGTTTTTTGGCTTTTAAAATTTGTTTTTTACTATTGGCAATTAATTGTTCAAGGTTTTCGGGCAAAAACAGTTTGTTTTCGTAAGGTGCAATATATTTTAGGTCTTCTGGGTTTAGCAAAACTTCACGCTTTTCGAAATTAGCAAATGCATTTTCGATAAACTGGCGGATTTCCATCAGTTCTTTTTCTACGAGTGTTATTTTTTCGTAGATTTTTGCTGCAATTGCATCGTGGCGGAGTTCGTAACGCCCTGTTTCGTCTTTATCGCGTAATATTCGGATGTTTACAAAGTGCAGGATTTGAGTTTTGTAGGTTTCGTAATGTAGGTTTACCCCAATGGTTTTGCAATGTTCGTTTATTTCTTCTTCGGTTATCTGGCGTTTTGTGCCTTTTACCGATACAAAGCTTTTTAGTATTGCAAGGGCAGAGTCGGGGTCGGCAAGGGCAGAGATTTGTTCTTCGAGAAAGGAGCCGAGGAGGTCTTTTACGTCGCCGAGTTGGTGGAGGATTGAAAGAGGGAAAACCTCACCCCACCCCTCTCCTTTGGGAGAGGGAGAAAGAGAAGAGTGTGAGATTGCTTCGTGCTTTGCAATGACGGAGCGGAAAATTTTGTCGAGGAATACTTGTAAGTAGGTTAGTTCTATTTCGTTGCTTCGGGGGCTGAGTTTATTGAGTAATAGTTCTGAAAAGCCTTGTTCTACTTCAATTCCATAAGCTTTGCAAGGTCCTTCGATACAACTGATTGCATTTTTGTGTTGCATTTTCTCAATACGTATTCGATTTTCGAGAAATTCAGGAATCTGACGTTCAAATTCGGTAATATTTGCAAGATATTCTTCACGTATTACAAACAAAAATTTTACATTCAAATCGGATTCTGAAATTTTTTTGACCGATTGTATAAATTCTTCTTTTTCAGCCTGATTACCAAATATAAAAAGTTCTTCGAACTGGTCGAAAATTAGATAGATGGGTTTGAAATGGTCGAGGTACAAACTGCGAAGTAAACGTTTTAATAGTTTGTAGTTTGTTGTTTGTGGTTCGGAAACCTCCGATGTTTTTAAAACATCGGAGGTTTGAGATAACTGCCTGTTATTTATTGCCTTAAATAGACTTTCGTTAATATTACTTCCTCTGCGGATGCTTATTGGAAGCCAGTCGCTTTCGTTAAATTTATTGCCAAGTCCGCACTGAATAAGTGAACTTTTTCCGGTACCGGAAACACCATAAACCAGCAGAATTTTACTTTCAAAAATTTTGTGATAAAGTTCTTCGGTTTCTTGCTCACGACCAAAGAAAATGTCTTTGTCTTCTTTGGTAAAGCTGTCGAGGAATTTAAAGGGTGATTGCATGTGTTTATGTTTTTATTTGACGCTGATATTTATAATTTTTTTGACAGGATTACAGGATTTACAGGTTTGAGCTTGTTAATCCTGTCTAATTTTTTACATGATTTTTCGTAAGTTCTCAATAGTTGGTAGAATAGAACATTTGAACATTTGAAAAACGAATTTTTTACCCCATTGGATAGCTTATGTTGAACAATGGATGTGCAATAAAAGATATTATCCAATGGGGTGAATAAAAGAAAACACTGTCGTATTGGGGTTTTACTTCGTTATTCTTCATTCGTTGTTCTATTGTTCTATTATTCAAAATAGCATTTTCTAAGCTGTTATTGAGAAGTTACGATTTTTCTTTTGACTGGATTACAAGATTTACAGGTTTGAGCTTGTTAATCCTGTAATCCTGTCTAATTTTTCACTTTAGTAGTATGTCTTTTTTAGTCATGAATGTTTTATGCTATATGTCGTTTTTTTACAATCCAGAGGATTGTGTTACACAGGGACAGAGGGTGAAATACATGCCATAAGTTCTTTAAATTCACACACTAATTGCGAGAAGTTGCTTAGTGTACGCAAGTCGCATTTTTCGGTTACTTCGGTTCCAACGTACATTAGCTGTTCGTTTCGGAATTTTGTGTAAAGGAAAATATCCTTTTTAATGTCAAACTTATCTTTTGAATCAATAATTTCGGAGCTTGTATCTATAATCAATGGCGAAAGATTAAGATAATCTTCAATAGATTTGATTGTTTTCATTAATAAAACTGAACGACTTTCGCAAAATTTTGTTTCGTTAATTTCTTGAGCTTTAAAATCAGAATCAGAGCTATTAAGTAGTTCAATTACATGATGAAATGATGCGTCTTTGTTTTTCGATTTTATTACGTTAATTTCTTTAATCGACACAAGTTTGTATTTTGTAATAAAAGATATTTTTTCGAGAATAAATGTTAGTTTTTCTTCATATTCGACACAACGCTTTTCGATGTCTTCCTGAGTTAGATTTATTTGATAATGACCAATTTCGTTTCGTTCGGGCACCCAAAAATCTAATGCAGCAAAAAACTTTTTATCAAATTCGGTATTCATTTCGGGCATAAACCATTCGACTCCCTTATCGGAATATAAATTTCCTAATGCTCTGATAATCCATGTAAAATTACCCAAACTTAAAACAAGAAAGCGAGTTGAAAAATCGTTAGAGAATGATTCGGGAATTTCGATTTTTCCTTGTGCTTTATCTCTCCAAACCTGCGATAGCATTGCAAAA
>MEND01000188.1 GCA_001768975.1 Bacteroidetes bacterium GWA2_31_9
AAAATTCAAATGTACAGGGATTTTATATTATAATTGATTTAGGATGCCTATATAACCGAAAATATTTTCGATGAATTAATCGGAAAACTTTCACCGTTGATGAAATACCGCGATTCGGTTATACCTCTTGGACTTGCCAGATACAATTTCAACGACATTATTTATTCCAAAGAAAAAGTTGAGTTTGGACCACAACACGAATCGGTAAGCATTACACGATACAAAGAATTGGTAGAAGAAAAAATTAATGCATTACTTTCGTCGAATCCTATTTTACAAAAACTTAAGCAGGGAAAATTACTTAATCAGACTGAATCTGAACAACTGGCTGAAGCATTGCATAACGAACATCCTCACATTACTATTGATTTGCTTCGTAAAGTTTACAATCATCGCAAAGCTGAAATTGTTCAATTTGTAAAACATATATTGGGAATTGAAAAACTCGAAACTTTTCCCGATTCTGTTTCCAAATCATTTGATAAATTCATCACAGAACATACTTACCTAAACAGCCGTCAGTTAGATTTTCTTAAATTATTACAAAGCTTTTTGATAGAAAAAGGCGATGTAGAAAAACGAGATTTAATTACAGCACCATTTACACAAATTCACCCTGATGGTATTAGGGGTGTTTTCTCCAATAAAGAAATAGAGGAGATAATTTTATTCATTAAACAAATAGCAGCATAATATGCTTACACAAACTCTTAAAAGTAAAGTTGCCGCACTTTGGGATAAATTCTGGAGTGGAGGTATTTCTAATCCTCTGAATGCAATTGAGCAAATTACCTATTTGCTTTTTATAAAGCAACTTGACGAAACCGATAAACGAAAAGCAAGTAATGCTGACTTTCTGGGCGAAAAATACAAATCAATTTTTTCAGGAAAATATTTTCCTCCCGGAGTTGACGATAAAGACGAAAAAAACGCTATTGAAAAAGAAACATTACGCTGGAGTTACTTTACCCGTATGCCAAGCGAAGAAATGCTGTTACAAGTACAAAGCCGAGTATTTCCCTTTATTAAGCAACTCGAAGAAGTAAATTCTTTTTTTACAAAACACATGGCAAATGCAGCTTTCCTTATACCAAGCGGAAGAATGCTCACCGAAGCTACCAAAACCATTGACGAAATTTATAAAGAACTCGAAAAAGAAAACCGTTTTATTGATGCACAGGGCGATTTTTACGAATATCTGCTTGATGCCTTACGCAGTTCAGGCAAAAACGGACAATTTCGCACACCACCACATATTATAGAACTTATTGTTGAATTAGTTGAACCAAAACTTGGAAACCGTATTGCCGACCCTGCAAGTGGCACAGCAGGTTTTTTATTGGCTGCATACAAATATCTGATTACACAATTTACAAGTGATAATTATATCGCAGAAGATGATAACGGTTTTAAACGTGGTACTCTTGCCGATAAATTAGTTGACGAAAAAGCAAAGAAAATGCTTAACGAAGACACCTTTTTTGGTTTTGATATAGACCCGACAATGATTCGTATTGGGCTGATGAACTTGATGATGCACGGCATAACTCAGCCAAAAATTGACTATAAAGATACATTAAGTAAACACTACAACGAAGACAATGCCTACGACATTGTAATGGCAAATCCGCCCTTTACAGGAAGTATTGACAAAGGCGACCTAAATGAAACATTTACTGTTGCTACTACAAAATCTGAATTGCTTTTTGTTGAACGTATTTACAAAATGCTACGTATGGGCGGAACTGCCGGAGTTGTTGTGCCACAGGGAGTTTTATTTGGAAGTGGAAACGCATTTAAAGATATTCGCAAAATCTTGATAAACAAATGCGAACTGAAAGCAGTTATAAGTATGCCAAGCGGTGTATTTAAGCCTTATGCAGGAGTTGCAACAGCTATTTTGGTTTTTACAAAAGGCGGCGAAACCAATAATGTGTGGTTTTACGAAATGCAAGGCGATGGTTACAGCCTAGACGATAAACGAAACCCATATTTAGGAACTGACGGCAAACGAGATTTTGGCGATTTGCATTTAATTATTGATGCTTTCCGTAAAGGTAATTCAAAAAAAGAAAGCGATCGCAGCCTGAAACATTTCTTTGTTCCGAAAAAGGAAATCGAAGAAAACGATTACGATTTAAGCCTGAGTAAATACAAAGAGGAAGTTTATGAAGAAATTGTGTATGAAAACCCTGAATTTATTATTGCTAAACTCGAAAGCATTGAACTTGAAATATCAAATGGAATAAAGGAGCTTAAAGAGATTTTATAAATGGATAACATTCAGAAATTAACTACACAAATTTTTGAAGTTCACCAATACTTTAAAAATTATGCAAATAAGCAAATTAATAATGCCCTTACATTGCGTAATTGGCTTGTGGGATATTATATAGTTGAGTATGAGCAAAAAGGAAAAGACAGGGCAGATTATGGCGAAAAAACACTTAAATCCTTATCAGGCAAGTTAAGCGAAAAAGGATTAAAAGGCTTTTCAGACCGTAATTTAAGATTGTACCGCCAGTTTTATCAGGAATATCCACAGATTTGGCAATTCATCATTGCCAAATTTCAAAATTCAGATAATCAGATAGATAAAATTTGGCAATTGCCAATTGCCAAATCCCATCAAGAGAAAAAAAATACAGATATTGGTATCGAATCTATGCCTGTTGAAATTTTAATAGATAAATTAAGCTATACCCACTTTATAGAACTTATAAAAATTGCAGAACCGCTAAAACGAACTTTCTACGAATTGCAAATTATTAAAAACAACCTTACGGTTGAGCAATTACAACGAAGTATTAACAGTATGTTGTACGAGCGAACCGGATTGAGTTCCAATAAAGAAGCGGTTTTGAAAAAGCATACAAACGAAAGTTTGATGCAACTACCAGACATTATCAAAAATCCATATATACTCGATTTTCTTGGGATTGAAGAAAAGTCTGAATATTCCGAAACCGAACTGGAACAGGCAATTATAAATCATTTACAAAAATTTCTGATTGAGTTGGGACGTGGCTTTTGTTTCGAAGCCCGCCAAAAACGAATTACATTCAACAACCGACATTATCGTATTGATTTGGTTTTTTATCACCGTATTTTGAAATGCCATGTATTGATTGATTTAAAAATGGGAGAGTTTGACCATTCCGATGCAGGGCAAATGAATTTGTATCTGAACTATTATAAAGAAAACGAAATGAGCCAGTACGATAACCCTCCGGTTGGAATTATTCTGTGTTCGCAAAAAGACAATGCTCTTGTGCATTATGCCACAGGCGGACTACCACAGGAAGTTTTTGTGAGCCGCTACCTGCTTCAGTTGCCTTCCGAAGAAGAACTGAAAAAACTTATAAACGATGAAATAAAACAACATGAAGTTTGAAAAATTTAAAAATATAATTACTGATAATACTTCAAATTATTACAAAATTAATAAAGAACATTATTTGTCTAGTGGTCAGTATAAAATTATAGACCAAGGTAAAGATTTTATTGGAGGTTATACAAATGATAAAAATTTAGTTATAGAAACTAAATATCCCGTTATAATTTTTGGTGACCATACAAGGATATTTAAATATATAGATTTTCCTTTTGCAATTGGGGCTGATGGAGTAAAGGTTTTACATGTAAATCAGAACAATGCCTATCCTAAATATATCTATTATTATTTAAAATCGGTTAGACTTCCAAATGCAGGGTACAGTAGGCATTTTAAATTTTTAAAGGAATTTGAATTACCTGTACCAGAAAAACTCGAAGACCAAATAAAAATCTCCACTATTATAAGCAAAGCCGAAACCCTTATAAAGCAACGCAAAGAAAGCATTGATTTGTTAGATGTGTTTTTGAAAAGTACTTTTTTGAAAATGTTTGGCGACCCGATTAAGAATGAAAAAAATTGGAATTTTGATTTGCTTGGTGATTCAGCAATAAAAATAACAGATGGAGAACATCTAAGCCCTAAGTTAACACAGGAGGGTTTTTATATAATTATGGCAAAAGATGTTTTGGATGACAAAGTGGATTTTACTCAAAATAATTTTGTTTCAGAGCCAGACTTTATAAAATTCACTAAGAAGTGTAATCCTGAAAATGGAGATGTTCTATTAGTAAGTAGAGGTGCAACTATTGGGAGGTGTGTAGTCGTGCATGTAGATAAACCTTTCTGTTTAATGGGAAGTGTCATTCTTATTAAACCTAATAATAATAAACTGACAGGAACATTCATTAACTATCTTTTTAAAAATGATTCATTATACAGGAAGTTGATTGTAACGTCAGGTTCAAGTGCACAACAAGCAATTTATATTGCAGGACTGAAGAAAGTTAAAACGATTGTTCCACCAATTGAACTACAAAATCAATTTTCCAAAATTGTTAAGAAAGCAGAATCACTTAAACAACAACTTAAAAATGGCTTAAATGAATTGGAACAGCTTTATGGCTCACTGAGCCAAAGGGCGTTTGAAGGGGAGTTGGATTTGAGTAAGGTTAATATTGAAAAAAGTGAATTTAATCTGGTTACACAAAAAGAAAAGTACCCTGAAATAAACAATGAAATACTAAAAGTAATTGAAGCTGCTAATTCTATAACTAAACAATTTGAGAAGGTTACTGAAATTGAAAAAGTAGCTAATAGGTTTAATAAATACTTTGAAAAATGGGAAAATCTTAACAAGCCGTTTAAAAGCCTTCCAAAAATACCACCTGCAATAATAGAAGCACAACAACGTATTGAAAAGATTCAATCTATATTTACTGAAAACTCTAAAACAAAAGATAAGCTTTCATGGGATAAAGTTTCATCCAAACAAATAGCACGTTTGATTAGAGAAAAATATTGGGATGAAGAGAAGAATTGCAGTTTTCATATAAATTGTGAAATGCTTTTCAGATTTTTAAACGAAGAACATATCATATTTCCCTACTATCATTCTTCAGAAGAATTAAAGATGAATTCAAAATTGAATGAAGCTGATGATTTTAAATCATTGATATTTTATGCATTAAAAAATGAGAATCCTTATTTGAGACTGAATCAGTTTTTTTATAATGGCGAAGAGGAAAATTTCACATTAAATATTACATCTGAAGATTATGAGTTAATTAAAAATAAAACAAAAGAAGAGCGATCGGGTATATATTTTACAATTGCAAAATGAAATTAATCAGTGTAAAAATAATTGGTAAAAATTTTCGGAGCTTATCGGCAAATAAACTTTATTCCTATAATTATACATTTGAATCAGAAAAGCTTTCTACTAAAATATTTGCAGGGTTAAATGGTAGCGGTAAATCTAATTTTCTGGAATTGTTTTCTGAGATTTTCTATTTTTTAGAATTATGCCAACTTGATACTGTTTCAAATAATGAAAAAGCTACAAAAAATTTTGGATTTGAAATACAATATTATTTGCCAATTTCCAAAATAGATTTTGAAAAATTATTTGAAACCGAGATAAATGATTCAGTTGAATCTTATATAAAAGATAATTTACATTTAACTCAAAACAATAGAGAGGAGTTTATTAAAATACATTATAATGAAATTGATGAGTTTGAAAAATTTGTATGGAATCAATTATCAAGTTTATTAAGAGATAATCATATACACGTAAGAATTAGCAAGAGATTAGGTGAAAAACCCGAATATTCAATACAAACAAATGATGAATACAAAATATATCGTTTAATTGAAAATAACAAAGAAAGTATTTTACCTAAGAAAATAATTGCATACACATCTGGTCAAAACGAGTTATTAAGTAATCCGTTTTACAAGCTTAAATATCATTACTTCAAAATATTTGAAAATAAAAAGAAGATTGAAGATGGAGACCAGTTGGCAGATAATCATCGAATGTTTTTTCTTGATTACAGTAATAATTTTTCCATTTTTATTGCAAATATGTTGCTGGCTGATGATTTAAAAATTAGTTATCTTAAAGAAATATTAGAAATTAATGATTTACAATCATTTAGAATAACCCTAAATACAAATGAACTTTATAAAAAGGTCATTCTTAAAAATAGAAGAATAACTGTAAATCTTCTAAAATTAAAACAATGTGCAACAACATGGGTAGAAAAAAATGTAGAAGAACATAATTTATTAATTCTTGATTTTTTTGTAAATCGGGCAACCAAAGATGCTTTTAAATTTCACTTTGGCTCAGCATTTAACTTATTTAGTTTTTTTTATGAACTCGAAATATTTAATCTTTATCAGGTTGATGAAAATACCAGAAATTCTATGCTACAGGTTCATAAATCATATAATGTAAATGATGAATCTTCAAAACCAGACCCATCAAGGCTTACATTCAGAATAGAAAAAATAATAATTAGTAAAAACTTAGGCAAAGATAAACCACCAGCAGAAATTTATTACAAAGCACTCTCCGATGGTGAACACCAGTTTATAGAAGTACTTGGCACAGTTTTAATGATGGAACAACCTGGCTGTTTGTTTCTCCTCGATGAACCCGATACGCATTTTAATCCAAAATGGAGGGCAAAACTTATTCAGCTTTTAAATTATATGGCAGCCACCTCATTTGACAGTGAAGGCAATGTTGAGAAGGTAAGAAGTCAGGAAATAATATTAACCACACATTCGCCTTTTGTTATTTCAGATAGCAATAAGGAGGATGTGTACAAATTCGACAAAATAAATGGAGAAGTAAGATATATTAATCCTAAAATTGAAACCTATGGAGCATCAATGAGTTTGCTCTTACAGGAAATTTTCGACAGAAAAATTTCAATTTCAGATTTATCAAATACTGAACTTGAAAAACTTCGTACTGAAATTAAAGAACTTAAATCAAATGATGCAATTAAAGAAAAAATTGAAGAGACTAAAGAAAAGCTCTTAGATTTTGGCGAAAGTATCGAAAAATTCGATATGTATAGCTTTCTTAGACACATTGAAAAAGAGATTGAAAGCAAATAATGATTTACGCTTATAAATATTTATCTCATAAGATTGAAAAATTTCATGAAAACATTGCTTACTTCTTTGAGCAAATGTTTAAGCATGATTTGGCTGTATATAATGATGATGTTTTGTTTAAAGCAGATTTCAAAATAATTATTAATGATTCTAACAAATTAGTTGGTAATTTTAAGGAAATTACAGAGAAATATCATAAATTAAGTAATGCTGATAAAAAAACGATTCAGGATGCATATAAAAACAATTGTGAAATTGAACATTTATGTAATAATACAGGAGCTTATAAACCTGTAAAATATACTGAAATTAGCGATACTGCTTTTAGGAAGGTATTGAAAGATTTTTTAACAGAACTTTGGGATGAATATTATTTTGTTAATTCAATTAAAGATAATTTCGGAACAATTCAGGAACATTTTACAGCTTTTAAAAAACATCAGACTGCTAAAGTTTGCCCATTTTGTGGATTATTACCATTAAAACCGTCAACAAGTATTCATAGAAATGCTTATGACCATTATATTCCAAAATCATTGTATCCGTTTGTTTCAGTGAATTTCAAAAATTTATTTCCAATGTGCAATGAATGTAATAGTGATGAAAAGAAACAAACTGATACTCCGTATAATAATAATTTGTGCAGAAGGAAAGTTTTTTATCCATTTGATACTTTTTATGATTCCAGTAAACTTGAAATATCAATAACTGCAAATCATGTTTTTAAATTTAAAAATATTAATCAGGTATTAGAAGAAAATGATTGGGATTTAGCCATTTTGCTGGCTGGAATAGAAGACCCAAGATTAGTTTCTTGGGATGAGATTTTTTGTATAAAAAGACGATATAAAGAAAATTTAATTGATTATCAAATTACGTGGTTCGATGATTTTGTAGTAAAACGTTACATAGAAAATACAAAAGATGGTTTACATTATAACAGATTTAAAGATATATTATTAGACGAAGCAAAATCACAAATTAAAGATAATCCATTGAGCGTGTTACGATATGTATATTTTAACTTTCTATTCTCCTTACCTGATTTTGAAACCAGATTAATTGAAACTATAAACGTTAAATAAAACCTTTTGCAATGGCTTTAATTGATGATATTAATAAATATGGCGGTTTAACTAAAATAAAAGAATTTTATGAAAAGCTGTCCTTTGCTGAAGCAATTGAAAAAGCTTCTTCAGGAATAAATCCAAATGGAAAGATGGATAGGCATATGTGTCATATTGGTTATAAAGTATGCAACCAAGGATATGAATTATTAAAAAATGACGAAAATAAGATTCAAAATTGTCTATGTTTTGAAAAATTAATTGAAATAACAAATAACCTCACAAGCATTCAAGGATTAGGCGATTTATGGAGTTACGATACTGCTTTACGAATAGGGTTCAATTTGGGAGTTTATCCAAACAAAGTATATGTACATGCAGGAGTAAGAAAAGGTGTTAAAAAAATAGCTCCTAATATTAAAATAAAAAGAAAAATGGATTTAAGCCAATTTCCTGCTGAAATGCAAACTTTAACACATTATGAAGCAGAGAATTTTCTTTGTATTTATGGTAAATAATTTATTGGTTAATTATGTTATATAATATTAGTTATAAAAAAACGGATTTCGATTTATCAACTAAAAGTGTAAGAATATATGGCTTAAATAAAAAGAGATTGAATGAATTTATAATCAAATATGAGAGAGGGATAGACAATTTTTTCTATTGTGGAAAAAGCTATTACATTGGAAGTATTTTAGAAATTAAAGTATATGATACCTCTTATAAAGATGGGATTACAAAAGAAGGGATTGATGATTATATTATTAAAAATACGAAAATTTTTGCGGTATCTTTATCGGAATTTGGTATTGATGTAACTGATGAATTTATAAAAGGACCTTTTGGCTTTAAAAAAGAAACAAATGAATTATTAACTATTACAAACAAAACTTTGTCCTACATAGATTTAACTCGAGTTGAAGAATTAAAAAACATAACAAACCCAAATTTTGATTTAAAAAAACTAATTCGATTATGCGAAGAGTTAAATATTGCTTATCAAAATACATGTTATTATTCTGTTGGTGCTTTAGTTAGAGCAATTATTGACCACTTACCACCAGTTTTTCAATTTAAGAATTTTGATGAAGTAGCTAATAATTATAAATCAGAAGGAAATTCAAGGAGTTTTACAAATTCAATGAAGCATCTGAATAGCCCTATGAGGTTTATATCTGATGCTTCTATTCATTCTCAAATAAGAAAATCAGAAATTTTACCTAACGAAACTCAAATTGATTGCAAAAAAGAATTGGATGTATTATTGGGAGAAGTTATTAGGGTTTTGAAATTGTAAACATCACCCCGCCACCAACCCATTCAACCTCACCAAATTAACCACATCCTCATAATTATACCTCAGCACAAACTGCCGATTATAAGGATTATGCCAGTCTTCGGCAAGTTTGAAAATATTTGATTTATAGCGGGTCTGGCTACGCTTAACCATCTTTTGCATGGTTGAGGTTTTACTTCAATCGATATTATGTTGAAAGGCTTTGCCTTACAAAAAGCAAAATAACAAAATTTCAAAACCACAGTCATAACTTATGTTTAGTATCAGAAAAATCAGCTAAAGCCTGATATAATCACTATGAAGCATAAATGTTTTTTTTGTTTCCATAAAAATTTAATATTATAATGTTAAAACTATGCAAACAAAAGCAGTTTAAAAAATGCAATACGCTGCAATACAGTGAATAAGAACATGCTTCAGTGTCCATAAAAATTATTTTTCTATGGACCCTGATTTGTCTTTAAGATTTGTCTGTTTTTTGCTTATTTCGCAAAAGTAAAAAAGCCCGAAAATCAGTGATTTTCAGGCTTTTTCTTTATTTTGCTTTTTGTTTTGGCGGAAAGGGCGGGATTCGAACCCGCGGTACACTTTTGGCGTACACACGCTTTCCAAGCGTGCTCCTTAAGCCACTCGGACACCTTTCCTGAGCCTACAAAATTAAAAGAAATAAACAATTTAAACTATATTTTCAAAATTTAATGTTATTAAAATTTAATAGTTTTTAATTATTTCGCTTCATAATATTTTTAATTTTACAAAGTTATTTTAAAGAATTAAAACATCAATAATATGAACAACTTAGCAAAAGTAAATGAGCTTGAAGGATTAACAAATGAAATATCACAACTAATTTGGCACATTAAGAAAAATAATACTGAAAATATTGAAATTGAAATAGATTTGTTGATGCAAAAATTCAGAACAGCTTATGATAATTGTTTGGCATTAAAATATTCTCCAAAAAATATTGTTGAAATTGAGACCAAAGAGCCAGAATTAAAAACTGAACAAAAACTTGAGTATTTTGAACCTGTTATTGAAAAAATATCTATCACCGAAAAGATAGAGCCTGAACAAGTTATTGAAAAAGAAATGATTCAAGAACCAATAGTTGAAAATGTTGTAGTGAAAGAAGAAGTATCAGAAATTGAAATTGAAAAGGAAAAACCAATAATAGAAAATATAAGTCAAACAACACCTGAGAAATTGCTTAAAAAGGAAAATGAAATAATCGCCGATATGTTTGAAAATAAGCGATCTATTAATGAAAAAATAGCTCCAAACAAACGAGATTTAGCAACAAAATTTAAGGATAATCCTATAAAAGATATTAATTCGGCAATAGGACTTAACGATAAGTTTCTTTTTATCAGAGAATTATTTTCGAATAATGGAGAAATATATTCTAATGCAATTGAAAAATTAAATAGTTTTGAAAATCTTGATCAGGCAATGCAATTTATTAATACTGAATTTCATTGGGATGCTAAAAATCCTACTTTTAATAAGTTTTTAGAATTGGTTTATCGAAGATATATTTCGTAAGAAATGCTACTAAAACTACAAAACTATAAATCCCAAAATTTGTACCGATATTTCGGAAAAATAAATACTATCAGCACAATAGCTTTAGAGAAATTTTGTGTTTTTGTGCTTCCGATAAATCGGAACAACTTGTCCCGACTTTTCGCATGGGCGTTAACTTAATAATTAATTTTATGCTATAATGCAGAATATTACAGATATACAACTATTAAAAACAAGTTCCTTTGGGAACGTAATGTTGGTAGAAAATAACATCCCCTCTAATTTGAATCTCTTTAGGGATGAAATATTGTCTTTAAAATCAATATTATATTTCGTACCTACGGCACTTTTATGTGGGGCTAAATTTCCTTCTACCAATATTTTGTCCCTAGCGGGACAAGTTAAGTTCACCCCGTTGGATAGATAATAATAAATATTGTACTTTTATTAAAATTTGTTATCCAACGGGGTGAACCCTGTTAGATAGCTAATTTAAAAGAACGAAAAAAAATGAAAGAATTATCTATCAGGGTAAACGCCAATGCGACTTTTCGGAAAGTCTTTGTGGCAAAATTTTTTTTTTCAGGGTTGACTTATTAATAACAAAATTATATTTAGGTGAAATTATTGTTTATTCTTATTGTGTTTTTTGTCTTTTTATTAAAGATTATAAATGCACAGGATATAAATTATGCTCGTAAAATTATAGACGAACTTACTTCTGAAAAATATCATGGAAGAGGATACACTTTTAATGGGGATAAAAAAGCTGCAAAATATATTGCAAATCAGCTCAAAGAAAATAATGTCAATCCGTTAGGAAGTAGTTATTTTCAGGCATTTAATTTAAATGTAAATACATTTCCATCAAAAATTAAATTGAAAATAGGAGATATTGAATTAAAATCAGGAATAGATTTTATGATTTCTCCAGTATCAAAAGGTTTTAACGGCGATTTTGAAGTTTTTGTTATAGACAGTACGCTTTTGAATAATGACTATGATTATGTAAATATACTGACAAATGATTGTAAAAATAAATTTGTCATAATTGACACTACTGGAGTTAATAACAAGGAGCGAAAAGTAGGAATTTTGGATTTAGCAAAAATCAATAAATTTGAAGCTAAAGGGATTATAATTGTAGCAAAAAAAATAATGTACTCGGTATCAACAATTGAGTCAAGTTTTTGCAAAATTTATATAACAAGTAGTGCATACTATAGGCTAAAATTGCCAATAAAGAGCCTTGAAATTAAATGTAAAAACAAGTTTCTCGAAAACTATGAAACGCAAAATGTAATAGGCTTAATTTCAGGCAAATCAGATTCTTTAATTGTATTTACATCACATTACGATCATTTGGGAACAATGGGATCGGATGTTTTTTTTCCTGGAGCCAACGATAATGCAAGCGGAGTTTCAATGAATCTTAATCTATCAAAATATTTTGCAGATATTGACACGCTTAAATATTCTGTTGCATTTTTATTTTTTAGTGCTGAGGAAGCTGGCATACTTGGCTCTAAATATTTTGTTGAACATCCTTTGTTTCCATTAAGTAAAATAAAGTTTCTTATTAACCTTGACCTTGTTGGAACAGGCGATGATGGTATTTGTATTGTAAATGGTGCAGTTTTGAAAAGGGAATTTGAATTATTCAACAAAATTAATGAAGATGAAAAATTAGTTTCTGTTGTTAAAGCACGTGGAGAAGCTGCAAACAGCGATCATTATTTTTTCTATAATTCTGGAGTTAAATCAGTTTTTATTTATACACTTGGAGGGGTTGCTGAGTATCATAATCCATTGGATATTAGCAAAACTCTGCCCTTAACACGATACAATGAATTATTTAAATTATTAACCGAATTTGTAAGACTTTATGAGTAAGCTTTATATAATACCAACACCTATTGGAAACCTTGAGGATATTACTTTAAGAGCTTTAAGGATTTTGAAAGAAGTAGATTTGATTTTGGCAGAAGATACTCGTGTTACTAAAAAACTATTAATACATTTTGGAATTGAAAAAAGTGTTCAATCGTATCATTCTTTTAATGAGCATAAAGTAGTTGGTCAGTTAGTTAACAAGATTCAATCTGGCGTTGTAACTGCCTTAGTTTCTGATGCTGGAACACCTGGAATTTCTGATCCAGGTTTTTTAATTACAAAACATTGTTTAGAAAACAATATTAAGGTTGAATGTTTGCCTGGAGCAACAGCTTTTGTTCCAGCTTTGGTAAAATCTGGGTTTGCTTCAGATAGTTTTTGTTTCGAAGGATTTTTACCACAGAAGAAAGGCCGACAAACAAAACTAAAAGAATTAGCACTTGAAAAACGTACAATAATTTTGTACGAATCTCCTCATAAAATATTAAAAACCTTAGCTCAAATAGTTGAATTTTTTGGCGAAGATAGAAATGTTTCTGTTTCCAGAGAATTAACAAAAATTTATGAAGAAACAATAACTGGAAATATACAAGAAGTTTTAAAATATTTTTCTGAAAAACAAATACGTGGGGAATTTGTATTGATTATTGAAGGAGTAAAAAAATAAATATTATTTATTTTCAACTGGTTCAAAATAAAACGCATAATAAAATTTCCACTTTAGCACAAACAGCAAATAAAAGAATACATGCAAGCAGACAATTCATTAGAGAAATAAAAAACGACAAAATAACTAAAGAATGGCAAACAACTAATATGTGTGGTCTTATGCAAGAACTAGGTGTAATCCCAAAACAATAATAATTATTTTCAAAATTGTAAAAGCAGCATCACAACTTGTTAAATCAACAATGACACATACGTTTAAGGCTACAATAGATATAATTGGAATAAACCCTTTCGTTTATGTACCTGAACAAATTCTGAAAGAAATATTCGCTCAGTCTGGAAAAGACAAAGGTCATATTCCTATTGCTGTTTTTATAAACAATAAAAAACATCAACAAACATTGGTTAAATTCAGTGGCGATTGGAGGTTATACATTAATACTACCATGCTTAAAAATTCGCCCAAACGAGTTGGTGAAACAATTGATATTGCCATTGAATTTGACCCTTCCGACAGAACAATTAAACCTCACCCTGATTTTTTACTTGCTCTAAACCAAAATACAGAAGCAAAACAAGCGTTTGAAAGCTTATCGGCTTCGCGACAAAAGGAAATTATTCGCTACATTTCGTTTTTAAAGTCTGTTGAAAGTGTAACAGCGAATGTGCAAAAAGCAATAGGTTTTTTAACTGGCAAAAACAGGTTCGTTGGCAGGGATAAACCATAAACTATTAAACCTTTAAACTCTTCAACTCATCAACCCATCAACTATTAAAAATACCTCATCTTTTGCGATCGCTTTGCCTCATTTGCATTATACAAAGGCTTGCTTTTTGGATATTTTATTGAATAAATTAGATTTATTTTTTCAGATTTTCCGGGTTCTAAATTTAAATTCCAAACAAGTTTTCCTGAAAGCAAATCTTGTTGTGCATTTGAAATATTTGTAATTTCGGTTTCAATTTCACTATCCTGACTTACAGGAACTTGATCCTGAATTTCAATCTGAATAGCTAATTTTCTGTTGTTTTTTACAATAATTTCATAAGCCTGAGTTTCTTTACGTTTCGATCCAATTAATTTTGTGCTACTAAAATCTTTTTGTTTAACTCTTGAAACATATACTTTACTATCTCTACCTAATGAAAAGTCGAGTGTATCGCTGGCATTACGAGTATAAATAAACGATTTCCCAATAAAAGTTCCTGCATAAAAAACATTAGCATAACCCTCAACCAAATCAAGGTCTTGCCATCCTGTAACTCTTGCAAGTAAAAAAGCAGCTTTTTCTTTTTTAGGAATAGCAAAATGCTGATAAGTTGCAGGAAGGTTATATTCCACTACATCAACTAAATAAGGCTTATCGTCAGATGGAATTGTATATTTTGTTTTAATATCAAACTCGGCACTTAAAACTGAAACTTCAACCACATCGAATTTTTTAGATATACTTTTTTCAGATTGTTCCAATAGAATATCTGCTTTATAATCAAAATTTGCAATAGTTTGTTGTGCTTGTGACTGTAATTCCTGATTATATAAACCAGCTTTTGAATAGTCGTTATTAGTGCTGTAATATCCTGTATTGTTGTAGTTTAAATACCAAGGCGAAAGCGATGGTTTTGTTGCACTTGAGTTTGGATCGGCGGTTGACAATTTCATTTTAACATTTTTCCATTCAATTCCGGTATTATTATAAACCTGAGCTCTGTAAATTAGCATAATAGGTTTGTCAATATCTTCAGCTTTTAAATCGTAAATAGGAGTCCATCCGGCATCGCTTACCAAGTACTTTAATTCAATTGTTGATGTGTCGGCTTTTTCAGAATTTACAAGAATTGTAATTTCGTTTCGTTCGAAGCTATATACAGCATTTAACTCCACTAACTCTCTTGATAATTTCGACTTATATAATTCTAATTCTGCAAGTTTCAACGAAAGAGCTGAATATTTCGTGTTAATTTCGTTCATCCTTAAACGGAAAAAATCGGCTGCTTTTTGAAGTTCCAAAACCGATACACCATTATTTTGACCAGCTAAAGATTGGTTTTGTAAAATCATTTCTTTTTCTATAACAAAAGCTCTATTCTCGTCATCAATAGCAGTTATTTTTTTCTCAATTACTTTTAACGAGTCTTTAATTTTAGTGATTTTTTCTTCTTCCTGCTCGTTTGTTAAATAGTCAATTTTGCTCGAAATGGCAAGAATCGCAACATCATTTGTGGCAGAAACTCTTATTGACGAAACGTTTAATTTCGACGAAAGTCCTTCAAAGATTAATTTATTACGACCTTTAACAAGACTAATATTTTTAAGCCTTGTTTCTTCAACTCCATCAAGATAAACAACTAAATTGTTTATGTCGGTTTTTAGATTATAAACTTTTTCAGATTGAGAAAATAATTCCGATAATGTTAATATGCTTAACAAAATAAAAGCAAAATATTTTTTCATGGTATAATATTTTAATAATTAAAGCTTTAAATATAATAAACAATTTTTATTATTTATAAATAAGATAAAAATTTTTATCTTACTTTAGAAAGTTTTACTTTAGAAATCTATAACAATAGTTCGGCATATTTTTATTTATAAAGGGCTAAAGCCCTGAGTTTGTATGTTTTAATTAACAATACGACCTAAAGGACGTGGCAACCAAAATACCTTTTTATATGTTTATTATAAAAAAATACCGAACTATTGTATAAATGAAAAGGAGATAAATGAATTTAACACGAAAAAAATTTGCTATAATACTGTATCCTATTTCATTGATTTACGGTTTTATAGTGTCTGTCAGGAACTGGCTTTATAATGCAAGTGTGTTTAATGAGCAAGAATTTAATATTCCAATAATTTCGGTTGGAAACATTACAGTTGGAGGAACCGGAAAAACACCGCATTCAGAGTATATTATAAGTAATCTGAAAAAAGACTTTAATATTGCATTGCTTAGTCGTGGCTATAAAAGAAAAACAAGAGGATTTTTTTTATCAGACATAAACTCAACGGTTTTTGATATTGGAGATGAACCTTTGCAGATAAAAAATAAATTTCCTGATATTCAGGTTGCTGTATGTGCAAAAAGGGTTAACGGAATCAATCAGCTATTAAAACATGATACCGAAAAAAAACTTGATTTTATTATTCTTGATGATGCATACCAGCACAGAGCTGTAAAAGCCGGAATATCAATTTTGTTGATGGATTTTAATAATCCGATTTATGAAGATTATATGTTGCCTTTTGGAAATTTAAGAGAAAAATTTCATGAAAAGTATCGTGCTAATATTGTAATTGTAACAAAAACTCCTGCTGGAATTAAGCCAATTGAAAGAAGAATTATTGAAAAAAATCTGAATTTATTTCCATATCAATCGCTTTATTATTCTACAATAAAATATGGAAATTTATATCCTTTATTTAATTCCGAAAATCAATTATCTGACTCTGAATACAACAAGTTTGATTGTTTGGTAGTTACAGGAATTGCAAATCCCGATACTCTTTACAAACACTTAAAAGGCTGTTTTAAATCTATTCAAAAAATTAAATATGCTGATCATCATTTTTTCAGCAAATCTGATGTTGAACAAATTGCTCAGGAATTTACAGAAATCGTATCGTCAAACAAGATAATTATTACAACAGAAAAAGATGCTATTCGATTTAAGAATAGTAATTATCGAGACTTATTAATAAATTTGCCAATATTTTATATTTCTATAGAAATTGAATTTTTACAAGAAGATGGTATAACCTTTAATAATCAAATAATTAATTATGTTAAAAAGAATAAACGAAGCGACAAAGTTCATTCAAGAGAACACAAGTTTTAGCCCTGAAGTTGGAATTATTTTAGGAACTGGATTGGGTGGACTGGTTAACGAAATCGAAATAAATCATACATTAAACTATACAGATATTCCAAATTTTCCTATTTCAACCGTTGAGGGGCATAAAGGAAGATTAATATTCGGGAAACTTGGAGGAAAAAATGTGGTCGCAATGCAAGGTCGATTTCATTTTTACGAAGGGTACTCAGCTGCAGAAGTAACTTTCCCTGTTAGAGTTATGAAAATGCTTGGCATAAAATTTTTATTTGTATCGAATGCCAGTGGTGGAGTAAATCCCGATTTTGAAATTGGCTCATTAATGATTATTAACGATCATATTAATTTAATTCCAAGCCCATTGATTGGAAAAAATATTGACGAACTAGGTCCTCGTTTTCCTGATATGAGTAAACCTTACAGCAAAGAGCTTATTGATTTGGCTTTGACAATTGCAAAAGAACAAAACATAAAAGTTCACACTGGTGTTTATTGCGGAGTTACTGGTCCTGCGTTGGAAACTCCTGCCGAATATAAGTTTTTCAGAATTATTGGCTCTGACACAATCGGAATGTCAACAGTTCCTGAAGTTATTGTTGCCCGACACATGAATATTCCATGCTTTGCAATTTCAATTATTACTGATCTTGGAGTTCCCGGAAAAATAATTGAAGTAAATCACGAAATAATTCAACAAGTTGCCGAAAAACAAGAACCCAAAATGACGTTGATTATGAAATCTTTAATTTCGAGGATATAGATTTTTGTGTTATATCAATTGCCTGAATTAGTGTCTGTATTTATAGTCCAGTTTTGAAACTGATTACACTAATTTTCACTAATCTTTTCGTGTAAATTGGTGCAATTCGTGTCAATAAATTTATTAGTGTATTGAGTTTATAGACAGACTTTAATTAAATAAAATTGCAACAAATATTTAAATCTCTCGTAAAATAAATGTTTTAATAAAAATTTAAACATTACAATATGAAATTAAATTTACTTATTTTATCATTTTTTGCATTATCACTAACAATGCAAAATGCAACATCACAGCCTCTTATAAACCCCGATTTTGAAACTTGGACAAATGACTTTCTCGTTCCATCAGCAATGAATCCTAATAGTGGAAACAATACATTTGGTTGGTGGGATTATAACTATTTTAACAGTGGAATCGCTGGTAGTAGTCCTATTTCATTAACCAGAGTAACAAATCCAGTATATTCTGGAACTTATGCTGTTCGTTTAGAAACTGTAGTTTATACTCCAACTTCATGGAATATATATAAAACATGGGGATATCCATTTATTTTTCACGAATATAACGACACTTTAGGAATTTTATTTAATGGAAAAGTAAATGTAAATAATCAAACATTTGTACCCGGAATTGCTTGTGCTCAAAAATTAACACAATTCAAATTCAATTATCAATATCAACCAAATGGCAACGATACTGCTGAGTGTAGAGTATTATTGTTAAGTGCTGGTACTCCAGTTGCAGGGGGTACATTTAAAACAGGAGTTGCTACTTCAGGATGGCAACAAGCAACTATTGATTTTATTTATGTTAATGGATTAACACCTGATACATTATTTATAATTTTTAGTTCTTCAAGTCTTGATTATGCTCCTAGAGCTGGAAGTGTTTTGTGGATAGATAATGCAAGTTATAGTTATCCAACAAGAGTTGAACAAGTGCTAGTAAAAGAAAACGATATATTTATTTCTCCAAATCCTTCGAATGGGGTTTTTACTGTTCAGAGTCAATCTAAAAACTCAAAAACTATTGACGTTTATAATTTACTTGGAGATAAAATTTATTCAACTTCAAGCAATAAAGTTGATATTTCACAATCACCTAAAGGGGTGTATTTTGTAAGACTAAACGATGGCGAAAGAAATTTTACTAAAAAAATTGTTGTTCAGTAAAGTTTAGTGAAACTTTCAAAAAAACTTAATTAGAGTTTGTCCATAATGTCCGATTTCATCGTTATTCTCGACCTTCAAATCAGTCATGTACTGAAGTACACTCCTGATTTTCAGCTCATCGAAACCTCGAACTCGAACATTCTGTTTCAAACTCTTGGCTTTAAGGACAGACACTAATCAAAATGGGATTCCTCAAAAACAGATGGGTTAACCCATCTGTTAGAGCCAAGCTGTAGTCAAAAAAACTTAATTAATGTGAATAACAGTTTTGAAGAATAAAATAGACTGTTTGATTTCAATGAATAAAGTTTAAATATTTATTTTGAAATGTATAAACTAATAATGTAAAATAATGTGTTGTAAAAAGAAATTTAAATTTAAAGAAAGTTGTCAATTTTATGATTTATACTCTAAAAACAGTTTAGATTTACCACTCGATGATAATGAACTATGTGTTTTTCATAGTAATAATATAAAATGGCAAAAAGAACATGGTTTTACAAAGGAACTTAAAAAATATATTTCTATAGCTAATAAAGATGATAGTATTGAAACCATTTCTTTTGCAGGTTGTAATTTTGTCAGTAAAAATTATTCGCCAGAAATTGAGGGTATTTTGGAAATATGTAATATTAAATTTTTAAAATTTATTGAATTTTCTGAAGTCAATTTTATTGCCGAAACCATTTTTAAAAATTGTTCATTTTCGAAAGGAATATATTTTTCAGGAACAAAGTCAAATGGGCTATCATTTATTGAAAATAGTTTTGACAGTATTCAAATAGATAACTGTTTAAATACAAAAGATATAATATTCTTAAGGAGCATTTTAAATAAAGAGTTTAGTATGCTGAATTGTGAGATACATGGACAGTTCATTATTGGGGAATGTGAAATGCTGGATCATATTTCATTTCGAAGAGTTATATATAAAGTTCATACTTATTCACAGGAAGAGTTAGAACCAATTTACTTACCTGTACATTTTTATGACATAAAATTTAAGAAAGGGTTTAAATTTTTTGAGTGTAAATTTGAGATTGGACTCAATATTGAAAACTGCGAATTTAATAGTAATTGTGAGTTTGTTGATACTTTATTTTCAATACATGAGCCAGTAAAATTTGAAAATATTATAGTAAATGATAATTTATACTTTGTTGGTAGTGAGGGAAATAAATTATTTAATTATATTTCATCGCTAGATTTAAAAATTAATGGAAAAGTATATTTTGAAAATGTAAATTTAATTTATTTAGATGAAAAGAGTTTTACATCTATAAAATTATTTGAAAAACAACAAAAAGTGAATATTGGAAAAGGTTGCCTTAAGTACAAATATCGAACACATGAGAAGCTATTAAAAATAAATAATGACTTACAAAATCTTGTAATTGAGTTTATTCAAACTTTTGTAACATTTTTTATAAAACACAATGGAAAAAATCTTGGATTTGAAATTTTACATAAAGATAGTGAAAAAGTAATTTATTATTATTTCTCTGACCAACAAGATATAACACAGGAAGAATTTGAAAAACAATTAGAAAAAACAGAAATTGATTTGTGGTCATTTATTAGAAATCCTGAAATACTATATAATGAAAACATCCTAAGGTCAGAAAAAGAAGGAAAATCTAAAGATTTAAAACAAGTATTAAATACTAAATTTATTGAAAAATTTATTTATGCTAAAGATGCCTTGGTAAATTCAATGAGTTTGTTTTTTAAAATTGGTGCAAGAATTCAGCATAAAAAAATAACTGAAGATGAAATATCAAAAATTATTAGTTCAATACACTTTGGAGAAAGCGAATCTGATATTAATGGAAAAGTAATTTACCAAATAATTATCAACAACTATAACAATCAGCAGCTTATTGGTGTTAATAAAAATAATATTGAAATTAACGGAAATAATAATATTGCAATTCAGAAAAATAGTATGTCTAAATAATCATTCATAATATGAAAACTAAAATAATAATAATTATAAATGTGTTTGCATTTATAATCGCTATATTGTGGTATTATAAAACTAATTGGGATTTTGAACCTTTAGTAACAATGCTTACTTTATTGGGAGTGTTAATAAGCATGATAATATATAAGAAAATTGGCAATGTAAAAAATCAAATTAAAATTCAAGGGAACGAAAACATAGCATTTCAAAAAGGTCAAAATATTAACGATGAAAAAGATGTTTCAAATAATGCAAATATTGAAGGAAATAATAATATTGTTTCCCAGAACTAAAAGTAAATTTTGTTTTGAATTTACAAAATTGAAAAACGGCAAATAAAATAATAATTCCTAAACAATGATAATAATACAGCCAGGCTCTAACACGTGGTTAATGCAATTGCTCCGCTAACGCTACGCAACAGCATTAACCACTTCTCCGTTTAATACGAAACACGTACTCTCTTTTGGAAAGGAAGAGAAGTCTGAACCTCAAAAACTCGAATTTATCCAGCCCAGCCCTCTCTATCCAAACTTCTATATTGAATAGCTTCGGCAAGGTAATGTGGCTTTATTTCTTTGCTATTATCAAGGTCGGCAATAGTTCGAGATACTTTTAAAATCCTATCGTAAGCACGTGCAGATAATCCTAATTTTAGAATTGCATTTTTCAATAATAATTCTCCAGGTTTATCGATAGTACAAAACTCACGAATCATTTTAGATGACATTTGTGCATTGCTATATACACCAGTAATTTCTTTGAATCGTTCTTCCTGTATTTTTCGTGCTTCAATAACTCTGGTTCTTATAGATTCGCTTGGCTCTGTAGGTCGGTTATCGGTAAGTTTATCAAATGAAACAGGAATTACTTCAAGATGAATGTCAATTCTATCTAGCAAAGGACCAGAAATTTTGCTTAAATATTTTTGTACAATTCCGGGCGAACAAACACAATCTTTTTCGGGATGATTGTAAAATCCACAAGGACAAGGATTCATCGAAGCAACAAGCATAAAACTTGCAGGATATTCGACAGTAAATTTTGCTCGAGAAATTGTAACAATTCTATCTTCAAGCGGTTGACGCATTACTTCTAAAACAGTTCTTTTAAATTCGGGAAGTTCGTCTAAAAATAAAACTCCATTGTGAGAAAGCGAAATTTCGCCGGGTTGAGGAAATGCTCCACCACCAACCAAAGCTACATCCGAAATTGTATGATGTGGCGACCGAAAAGGTCGGGTTGTCATTAATGAACTTGTTTTATCAAGTTTGCCTGCAACAGAGTGAATCTTAGTTGTTTCGAGTGCTTCGTGTAACGAAAGTGGAGGAAGTATTGTTGGAATTCTTTTAGCAAGCATGGTTTTTCCAGCTCCGGGAGCACCTATCATAATAATATTGTGTCCACCGGCAGCTGCTATTTCTAAAGCTCGTTTAACATTTTCTTGCCCTTTTACGTCCGAAAAGTCTGTTTGATAATGATTTACGGTTTCAAAAAATTCATCTCGTGTATTTACAATAGTTTTTTCGAGTTTATTTATTCCATTAAAAAAGTCGATAACTTCTTTAATATTTTCAACTCCATAAACGTCTAAATCGTTAACTACAGCAGCTTCACGAGCATTTTGCTTTGGTAAAATAAGACCTTTATATTTTTCAGCTCTTGCTTGAATAGCAATTGGTAAAGCTCCTTTCATTGGCTGAATTGAACCATCGAGAGATAATTCACCCATTACAACAAATTCGTGCAATATATCGAAATTAATTTGTTCAGAGGCAGCCAACATTCCAATTGCCAGAGGTAAATCATAAGCCGAGCCTTCTTTACGAATATCGGCAGGAGCCATATTTATTATGGTTTTTTTTTGTGGCATTTTCAAATCGTTTGTTTTCAGAGCCGATTCAATTCTCTGAAGACTTTCCTTAACAGCATTATCGGGCAGTCCGACAAGAAAAATACCAACGCCTCCGGTTACATTAACTTCTATTGTAATTGTAATAGCATCAATGCCATGAACAGCCGAGCCAAAAGTTTTAACAAGCATAATTACAGATTAAGTTTCAGCTCAACATACTGAATAAGTGAATGAATAATTTTGATATGAATTTCTTGAGTTCGGTCCGAAAATTCGTAAAATGGTGCACGAATTTCGACTGTGCTCAATTCGGCTAACTTTCCGCCATTTTTCCCTGTTAGTCCTATAACTAACATTCCTTTTTCAAGTGCAGTTTCAACAGCTTTAATTATATTTTCAGAATTTCCGCTTGTGCTAATTGCCAGTAAAACATCGCCTTTGTTTCCAAAACATTCAATCCAACGCGAAAAAATATGAGCAAAACCATAATCATTTGCAACACAAGTTAAATATGCAGGGTCGGAAATTGCAATTGCAGGAAGCGGACGACGTTTTTTGCGAAAGTTACCAGTCATTTCTTCTGCAAAGTGCATTGCATCGCTCATTGAGCCACCGTTTCCACATGAGATTATTTTGTTTCCATTATTTATTGCTTCAGCAATTAAATCTCCAGCTTTTTCAATTTTTTTAAAATTATCAGAATCGCTAAGAAAGTTATCTAATAATAGTTTTGAATTATTCAGCTCGGAAATTATTGTGTCTATTGTCATTTTTCATTTTTAAAATTTATTGCTCAATGGTTTTCTTCTTTTTTGCAATTGTTAGTTTAACAAATTGTTTATTTTTCAATTTGCTTTTTCTAATAAATTCGCTAATTTCTAACCTTTCAATGTCGGTTAATGGTGGACTTTGAATAATAAAATCTACACCTTCCGGTTCTTTAATTAATCCCATTTTTTATATTTTAAAATATTTTTCAACTAAAATTCTTGCAGCATGAGATTCAATAATCATTCTTTGATTTTTAAAATGGCTTGCTCCTAACGTTTTTTTATAATGTTCAATAAGTCTTGTTTTTGCAGTAAATGCAACGTATCCATCAAAACCTTTCTGAAAAGATACTTTGCAAGCATAAGCTACTAAATTTCCAGCTACACCTTCATAAATTTTTTGTTTTCCAATATTGAAAGTCGCACTTTCTAAAAGATTCATAAAAATATGATCATGCTCTATAGATATACTTAAAAGTCCTTGTATAATATTATAGTTGTTTACAATAGAAAGTTTATATACTTCTTTTTTTATATCATCAAATTCTGATTTCCAATTGAATTTCCAACTATTTTTTACAATACTCTTTAAATCTGTTTTATTCAAACGAATAATTTCGGTTTGAAAACTATCGCCAGAAATTGTGTTAAGAATGGAGTTAGTAAGCCTATCTATAATAAAATTTTGTTCTATATTTTTTTTACTTTCCATTATTCAATTATGCATTAATTAAATCTATAATAAAGTGCCAATTCACCAGTAAAAAATAATCTTTCAAAAGTATTGTATTGAGCGTAGCCACCCATAATATTTAAAGTAACTTTTTTTGTTGTACTAAATTCAAAACCAACACCAATTCCAGAGTTAATAATATCTCTTACTTTTGTATAATTTTCAGCATTATATTGATATTGACTTGTTAATGGATTATATTCATAATCACCCCTTTGCTTTTGAAAACTAGTATGTAAAATATGATTTCCAAAGTATGCGTAAAATGCAGTATATTTACTTTCATTGATATTGTAAAGAAATGTCATTCCTGCACTTATAAATGCTTCTTTACCATAGTTTTCATAATATGGTGCTAGATTTATTTGAAAACCAATTTTTTTAGGAAAATACCTATATGAAACACCAAGCCCTGTTGTAAATCCTGCTCCAATTCCTAAAGAGTGTTTATACAATTTTTGGTATTCTGTATTTTCAACTTTTGATTGTTCTTGGGCAATAATAGATAGAGAATAAATTCCTATCAAAACGATTACTAATAATGATTTCATATGTTTTAAATTTTATACTAAATTAGAATAAAGGCTTGACTTTTCAAAATTAACACAATTTTAAAGCATATTTTCATAAAAACTATTAGAAATAATCATATATTTGAAAAAACAACTAAACAAGTAAAAATATGTTTGCAAATTTCTCCGAATGGTGGGATGTACTTACTGTTATTGAAAAAATATATTGGATTATCGCAATACCATTTTCAATAATTTTTCTGTTCCAAATGGTTATGACTTTTTTTGGAGGAGATGTTGATGATGGTATAGCTTTAAGCGGTCATACCGATGTAGATGTAGATGGCGATTCGGGAATTGTCTTTCAATTTATTACAATAAAAAATCTGATAGGCTTTTTTACTATTTTTTCGTGGATAGGAATTGCTTGCTTAAAAGCTGGTTTTTCTAATCCAATATCCATTGTTGTTTCAATTGTAAGCGGCATTTTAATGATGGTTATTATGGCATCTATTTATTATTTTATGAGTAAACTTTCAGAAAGCGGAACATTGAACATTAAAAATTCTGTAGGAAAACAAGGCGAAGTTTATTTATTTATTCCTGCAAAACGTAGCGGAAAAGGAAAAGTCAACATTAATGTACAAGGCTCTGTAAGAGAATTTGATGCAATAACCGACGACGAAAACGAAATTCAACGTGGAGCTTTAATTACAGTAGTTGATGTTATTGAAAGTAATATTTTGTTGGTGAAAAGATAGATGTTAGAAATTAGAAGTTAGAAGATTGCGAGTTTCCGTCATTGCGAGGTACGAAGCAGTATATTAGGAGTTAGAACTTAGAAAGTGAATTTTTGTGTCTTTGTGTCTTAGTGGCAAAAAAGGAAAAATAGAAATTTGGTATATTGAAAATCGTAAATTATTAAACCCTAAATATTAAATTATGGAACAGTATTTTGTTTTAGCTATTGTAGCAGTAATATTATTTGTATTTATTCTGATTTTCTCACTTTTCAGACGATACAAAAGATGTCCATCCGACAGAGTTTTGGTAGTTTATGGAAAAGTTGGCAAAGGAACTCGTGAAGGTGGTCTTTCTGCCAAATGTATTCATGGTGGAGCCGCATTTATTTGGCCCATTATTCAGGCTTACGAATACATGACTTTAACCCCTATTTCAATTGAAGTTAATTTAACAAATGCACTTAGCCGACAAAACATCAGAGTTGATGTTCCTTCACGTTTTACAGTTGGTATTTCAACCGAACCGGGTATTATGGAAAATGCTGCTGAAAGACTTTTAGGACAAAATCAACAACAAATTCACGACCTTGCTAAAGATATAATTTTCGGTCAGCTAAGGCTTGTTGTAGCAACTATGGATATTGAGGAAATTAACAGCAATCGTGATAAATTTCTAGCAAATGTTTCATCAAACGTTGAACAAGAACTTAAAAAAATCGGGTTAAAGCTTATAAACGTTAACGTTACCGACATTAAAGACGAATCGGGCTATATTGAGGCATTAGGAAAAGAAGCAGCATCAAAAGCAATTAATGATGCCAGAATTACAGTTGCCGAAAAAAATCGTGATGGTTCAATTGGTGAAGCAAATGCGTTTCAAAATCAAAGAGTTAAGGTTGCTGAGGCTGATGCAACAGCCGTTGCCGGTGAAAATATGGCTAAAGTTACTATAGCAAATTCAAATGCCGAAAGACGTGAAAAAGAAGCTGAGGCTAACCGAAAAGCAATTGCTGCCGAAAAAGTTAAAGAAGCAAATGCCCTTGAAGAAGCGTATTCGGCTGAAAAAAATGCTGAAACAATAAGAGCAGCCAGAGATAAAGCAACCCAAGTAGCCGATGTTGTTATTCCTGCCGAAGTAGAAAAACAAAAAATGGAAATCGATGCCGAAGCAAAAGCTGAGCAAACTCGCCGATTAGCAAAAGGTGATGCCGATGCAATATTCTTAAAAATGGAAGCCGAAGCTAAAGGTATTTATCAGATTTTAAGCAAACAAGCCGATGGGTTTGAAATGCTAGTAAAAGCTGCTGGAAACAATTCTAAAGACGCTGTTATGCTTATGATTGCCGATAAATTGCCAGAGCTTGTTAAACATCAGGTTGAAGCAATTAAAAATATTAAAATTGATAAAATTACTGTTTGGGATTCGCTTGGTGGTGGAAAAGATGGAAAAGGCACTTCAACAGCAAACTTTCTTTCAGGAATGTTAGGTTCTATACCGCCTTTTGAAGATGTTTTTAAAATGGCAGGAATGCAATTGCCCGATTACTTAAAAGGAAAAAATCCCGAAAATATTGCCACTGACATAAAAAGCGAAGATGTGACTAATAAAAATGAATAATAACTAAATAAAATCTAACGATCTATTAAAAATATTAGTCCGGATTCCAAAATAAATAAGATTTGAGTTTTTTTCTACAGAATAGTAAGAATTTGTACGCTTTACTACCGAAACAAATAATCTACAATTAATAGCTGGATTTATTAAATATGATAATGTTGCAGTATAATATTTAGTCGTTGTTTTAAGTCCTTGTAAGAAATTTGAACTTTCGTAATTATCGAAATAGTTAAATAAATTTCCTCCAAAATTTATCCCAGCAGAGTCATTTCCCATGGTGAAATTATTATAGCCTAGTTCAATTCCAAAATCTTTAAATTTATAATTGATTTTAAGAACCAATTCTTTCAAATTTGCTCCAGCTGGATGTGCAAGTGGCATATTAAAATGTGTATAGTTCTGTCGAATAATATCATGAGAATATGTAAAAGGATTAACTCTATTATATTCACAAAGCAAAAATAGCCTCTTTATATTAAACGGTTTGAATATTTTAATACCAGCCTGATAACCAGTCTTATTCTGATTAAAATCTTTCCCAAAAGTGTAATCATCAACCACCAATTGACCATAAAGTTGAATATTTTTCTGCGGTATTATTTGAATATTAAAACCAAGTAATACATTATTACTATCGTTAAAACCATAGTTAATTGCTTTATAAAAAATTAAAGGATTAAAATAATTTGGTTTAAACTTATTGTTATATCCAATACCTGACGTTTTCCAAACTGTTCCTTCAAATAATCCAACTTGTAAATATTTATTCACGATAATATTTAAATAGCTAAACGAGCCATGATTTCTGTTATATACTATTGTTTTTGTATCGAATGAAGAAATTTCCTGAAACGAATTCATCATATACATATACTGAATACGTTTGTTTTGAAACAAAAATTTCAAAAATGGATATGCTGCAGAATAATCAGATAAAAGTAATGAACGATGTCCATTTCCGATAAAGTTTTTGCCATGTCCAAATTGAATACTAAAATTATCGACAGGAACATAATTTATATATGAATTAGAATAAGAATAGTCATACCCAGAACCTTTAAATATTCTAAGTCTTGCAAGTCCAGGCATTACATGATTATTTTTTATATACTCTTTCATATAATCTGGAACAAAAGCCTGATTTTCAACAGCAAGAGTTTGAAAATAAAATCGTTTGCCAATTTGACCTTTTATGATAACACCTCTTGAATTAGTTGATAATATTGAGTCAGTAGTAAAGTCTTTTCCTTTTTCAAAATCAACAATTACATTTGCTTGTATTATAAAATCCTTTGTTTTTCCAATAACCAAATCTTCTGTCCTAAGTTTTTTCCATAACCATTTATGTTTTAATTTGCTCAGAATAAGGCTGTCTCTTCCAAATAAATAGAAAATAGAATCTGAATTAATTTTTGTATTTAAGTAATGAGGCTCTAGTGGTTTTAAAGATCCGTGAATACTTAAATGCTTGTAGTTTATATTCTCTTCTAAATCAGAATAAATAAATAAATCAAAAGGAAGATTTGTGTTTTGAGCCTTTAAAAATGAATATGAGAATATCAGTATAAAAAAAGTAAAATATTTGATCATCAAATCTAATCCTTGTTTGATTTCTGTTTACGATAAATATAAACAAGTGAATTGGAAAATATGAAAGCTAATAATGAAATTAGAACAATTAAATAATAATTTCCAAGCCAATCCATTAAAAAGGAGAATATTACAAAAAATATTGAAATCATTGAAAGTAAGATAGTCGATTGCGAATGCGATAGATTTAGCTTTAATAAAATGTGATGAATGTGATTTTTATCTGCATGAAAAGGAGACCTTTTTCGCAATATTCTGATTGTAAAAACTCGAAGCATATCAAAAAGAGGAACAATTAAAATTCCAATTACAATTGCAGGTCCAGAGAATAATTTAAAATCGGTTGTTAAATGTTCATTAATATCAATCATTTTTATTGCTAGTATCGATAGCATCAAACCAAGTAGCATTGAGCCAGTATCTCCCATAAAAATTTTTGAAGGAGTAATATTAAATCGTAAGAATGCAACTAACGATCCAAGTAAAGCAAACGAAACAATAGATAATTGCTTTGTTTCATCTGTATAATAAAACCATGTTCCAAAAGCTATACATGCAATAGCTGTCAAACTTGCAGATAAACCATTAATACCATCTATAAGATTTACGGCATTAATAATAACCAAAATAACAAAAATAGAAAAGATAATACTCATGTATTCAGGTATTTCATAAATCCCAAAAATGCCAGAAAAGCTCGATATTCTTATTTTTCCCCAAACAGTTATAATGATAGCAGAAATTAGTTGCCCTATAGCTTTTTTTCGTGGAGATAAAGTCACAATATCATCTTTAATACCTATTCCAAAAATTACGATTAATGCAGCTAAAATATACTGTAATTGCCATAATTTTGAAAAGTCAGTCCAAAATGAAACTGAAAAAATTAAACCTGCAAAAATTGCTAATCCGCCAAGTGTAGGGACACTAGTTGAGTGGCTTTTTCTTGCACCTGGTTCATCAAATAAGTTTTTGACTTTAGCAACATAAATAATTGATGGAATCGCAATGTATGTAATTGCAAAAGAAGTAAGAAAACTAAATAGAAGTAATTTTAACATACATCGCAAATATATGATAAAATAATTTAGATGTAAACTGTATTATATTGTTATATGTTCATCATTTAGGCAATTTCAAGTTTATTTGACAATCGGTATAATTTTATTGATTAAAATTAAAATTTGTAGTGCCATTTATTTATTTTTATGGATTCATTTATATTATTATTAGAAATTAATGCAGTTTAAAGATATTATAGGACAGTCAGAAGCAAAGAAAAAGCTTTTAAATGCTGTAAAAGGGAATAGGGTGAGTCACTCTGTGTTGTTTTTGGGACCCGAAGGTTGTGGAAAGCTAGGATTAGCAATTGCTTATGCACAATATATTTCGTGTGAAAATAAGACAGAAGAAGATTCTTGTGGGGTTTGTAAGTCATGTTTAAAATTTAATAAACTTGTTCATCCCGATTTGCATTTTGTTTTTCCGGTTTTTAAAACTAAAAAAATTACAAAAGATCCAATTAGTGATAATTTTATAAATGAATGGAGGGAGTTTGTTCTTCAAAATCATTATTTTTCTTTAAATCAATGGACAGCTCATATTGCTGATAGTGAGAATAAACAAGCAATAATTAGTGTTAATGAAAGTAGCGAAATTATTAAGAAGCTTTCTTTTAAAACTTTTGAATCAGAATACAAAGTAATGATAATATGGTTTCCTGAAAAAATGAATAAAGAAGCCTCAAACAGACTTCTTAAAATATTGGAAGAACCTTATGAGAAAACTCTATTTATTTTGGTATCAGAAGATTCTGGGCATATTATTCAAACAATTTTATCTAGAACACAATTATTTAAAATTTCTAAAATAGATGATTATAGCATTGTTAATTATTTGATTGACAAACATTCAATTGAAGAATCTGAAGCTGTTAATATTGCAAAACTATCTCACGGAAATATAATTAATATGTTTCAAATTTTGGGCTCAACAGAAAACAGCACTAAGTTTCTGGAGGATTTTTCTACAATGATGAGAACAGCGTTTAAAGCAGATACTATTGAAATAAGCAACTGGGCTAAAGAAATTTCTAAATCTGGTCGAGAAAAAATCAAAGAATATTTAGTTTATAGTTTACGAATGATTCGGGAGAATTATCTTATGACTAATAATATTCCAGATTTAGTAAAATTGACTGGTGGAGAGACCGAATTTTCAAAAAAATTCCATCCTTTTATTAACAGTAGAAATGTTCCAATAATTTATGAAGAGATTAATAAAGCATATTATCATATTGAGCGAAATGGTAATGCAAGCATTGTTTTACTTGACTTAGCTTTAAAAATTATGCAGAATATTAAAAATTGAGTTCAGAAAAGCAGGAAATAGATTCTTTTTACTCAGAAAACTCTAACAAATAAAAAACAACTGTCAGGTCAATTTGCTTGCTACTTCAATTCAAAAGTAGAAGATCCAATCTGAACGCCATCAATAAAAATATCAACTAAATATTTACCAGGAATTAATTCCTCTTTATTTGCCCAAAAAATGCACATATTTACAGTTTTATTCTGATAATCGACTTCTCGTTTAGCTGAATAAACAATTTTTCCACCTTGAAAATCAAAAGTATTATTTTCAGAATCGGCCAATACTAACTCGTCGGGTCGGGCAATTCTCAGATAAACATTTCTTGCACCAGTAGGAGCTAAATCGTTTTCTAACAAATTAAAACATACTTGAATTTTTTCAACCTTACTCGCTTTTGTAACTTCTTTTCCTCTTTTATTTATTGGAAGGGGAATCAGATTTGATACTTTGATAACAGATCCTCTAGTAACCTTGTCTGATAAGTCTTCGTTTGTTTTTGTTAGTTTACTGTTTACATCTTTTGCTTTAACAAATTCTGTTTTTACCTTTATATTTTCGGCAGTAAGTACCTGATTTCTTATGTTTAATGAATCTATTTGAGTAACAAAACTTTTCATTATATCTCTTAAAGTTGTAAGTTCTTTTTTGTATTGAGCAATCTGATATGCTGATGCACTTTTAACTTTCTTTATTTCTTCAATTAAGGTTTTAATCCTTTCTTGCTCGCTTGCAAGTTTAGCATTTATAGTATCGTTTGTAGTTAGTAACTCGTCATATTGACTTAATAAAGAATTTAATTCTTCAGATATTTGATCCTTTTCAGTATTCGTATCTTCTACTTTAACAACAAGGGTTTTGCTAATTTGAGTTTCTTGGTAATAAAGCCAAGCTGTAATTGAGTTTGTAATTAATAATAAAACTATAATTACAATAAAAATTGAATTTTTCTTGTCTTTTACTGTGTTTACTGGTGTTGTGTTTTCCATATTTATAAATTGGATTTTATTTTTAACGATGTAAAAGTAAAGATATTTTAAAAAAAATGGTAATGTTTTGGACTTTTATGTTCACAATAAATGTTTACAAAAAAATAAGCTCACACATAAATTCAATGTGTAAGCTTACTTTATTAAAAATTTAAAAACTGATTATTTCCAAATTTTTCTTCCTTTTGGAGCTTTCGCACCTTTTGTTTTTAAATATTCTAAAACTTCAGAAAAATTTCCATCGCTTGCCATAGAAGCAGCATTTTCGGTAATCATAACACTTCCATCAGCATGTTCGCGAATTTCGTTAATTTCGGCACCTGCTTCAACAAGAGCTTTTACCATTTCAAGATTCCCTAGTTTTGCAGCGTTCATAAGTGGTGTATATGAAATTTTACTTTTACCACGTTTATTTACATCGGCTTTAAGTGCAATTAATTTTTTTACAAATTCTAATTTGTTTCTTTCTGCTGCATAAGCTATTGCAGTATGGCCTCCACCGCCAACTACGTCCAACTCAGCTCCTTTTGCTACTAATAAATCTATTATTGCTAATGATTTTCTAGTTGATGCTGTATCCCCCATAAATGAATAACATAAAGTTATTAAAGGTGTTTGTCCAAATCTATTTTCAGAACTAACTTCAGCACCTTTATCTAATAAATACTGTACTATTTCGATGTTAATAAGCTGACAAGCAGCGTGTATTGGATAATTGTTTTGAATTTTATCCTTATACACTTTGTTTACATCGGCATTTTGTTGTTCAACTGCAATTTTAACATTGTCTAACATTCCACTTGTAATAGCGTCACTTAGAGTTTTTTGTGGGTCTTGTGATTGAGCAAAAAAAGAAATAAAACAAAAAATAGAAATAAATAATTTAGTTTTCATAGAGTTTAAAATTTATAGATTAATTAATAGTGACTAGTTCGACTTTAGTTGTTACTAAAATTTTTTGTGAATTATAAAATAATACTTTAACGTAAGTTCCTAATTCGGGTACAAACCACGCTTCAATAGGAGTAACTTTGTAACCTTCTTCATTATCAGCCATTTTGTCGGCCATTTTTTCTGATTTCTTGTTCATCTTTTTTGATACTTTTTGATTTTTTTTATCAAGAAATTTATCTTCTGACGAAGCTGAATAAGACACAACTGTACGCATCCACATTTCATAATCAATTTTGTATGCAGTATATTCTTTACCCATAAAAGTAATTTTTTCTTCAGCGGCTACTACTGCATTCACAAAATAGTGAGACCATGTTCCCATTCCAAAATTTGAATTAACTATATCTGAATGTAATGTAGCTGTTGTATATCTGTAATTGCCTAAAACATAAGATGATGTTTTATAAGCTTCTTGTCGGCTTGATGATGAAAATGAATTAGTTGTAAATTCTGAATAACTTAATAAAGAATCTCCAACTTTAGGGTGAAGTGGTATTTTACATACACCAAATATTGAATATCCAGTTGTATCAGCACCAGTTACAATATATTGAGGACTTTCTCCTTTATAAATTTGTATAGTGTCGTTTTTACATATATAATATGACTTTATTTCATAAGCTCCGCTTTTATAAACTGAATATATTCTTTCGCCTTCTTTATAAACCGAATAATCAACTTTAGAAGTGCCATTTATTAAATAATTTAATGCTTTTGCATTTTCTATTGCAATAGAACTACATGTTTGATTATATGCGTTATATGAAAATAAACACATTATTATAACTGTTGCTAAGTACTGTAAATAATTTTTCATTTGTGAGTTTTAAATTTTTTTTAAAATTACTTATTGTTTATCTCTTTTAAATACAAACCTTATGATTTTTATTAAATGATATTTATTGACTATTAAATGATTTCTTTCTGTTGACAAACAGCTGTTTTTTGCTGACTAATAAAATTAATTATGTCGGTAATAGTACTGATTTGTAGGAGTTAATCTACTAAAAAAAGCCTTTTTACTTTATAGGACAATGCTCAATACATCTACCACAACTCAGACATGTTGCTTTATTTGGTGTATAGTCGGAGTGAAATTTGAATTTTATAAGACTTATCAATGTTAATCCGAAAACGAGACCAATAAATGCTCCCAAAATCCAGCTTCCAATATAAAAACTTTTTAAAATTTCAGAAGCCTCTGCTATTACCATTTCCTTTGTTTTTCCTGATTCTTTAAATGTTGCTATTTCAATTGCATCTTTATTTTTAAGACCGTAATTTGTATTATTTACTAATTCATCGGCGAGTATAACTTTTTTGTTTACAATTGCCAGATTTTCGTGAAAACTAGCTCCAATAAAACCGCCTGCAACAACTAAAACCGGAACTATAAAACTCAATAAAAAGAATCGCCTTACAGATGTTTCTGTTTTTTCTTTTTCTTTCAAAAAGGTTGGTTTATTGATAGCTTCAAATGGACATGAATTTTCGCACAATTTGCAATTGATACATTCTTTGGGAGTTATTGTCATGTGTTTGAATGAAAATCTACTGACAAGGTTTAGAATTGCTCCGTAAGGGCATAAAAATCGGCAATATGGACGTGCTATGAAAATTCCAATTATCAAAAGAATTGCCCCAATACCGAACATCATAAATGTAGCATCGAAGCGGAAAAAACCTACAAAAGGGTCGTATCGGCAAATTATAAAATCTGTGCCTGTGGCTGCATAAATAATTGATAATCCGAGATATATAAATGGAATTATGCCTAATGCTTTTTCGAGCCACAATTTTATAGCCATTGGACGAAATGCAAAAATATCTTGAATTGCTCCAAGTGGACAAATTCCGGCACAAAAAGTTCGTCCGAAAAAAAGTGTATAAAGCAATGGAATTATAAAAAACAATAATGCCGAAATTGGTATGCTATAAGCTGAATTGAAAAGGGCAAGTGTTACATTTTGAACCGAGCCAACCGAGCAAATACAACCTTCGCGATAAAATCCAAAATATAAAACCGCAAAAACCGACATCCAGAAAACTCCTCTACGTGAACGTTTTTTCAGAATAAACCATGTAATTAATGAAAGGCTGGCAATCAAAACAAAAATATCGAGATATTCGAGTATTTCGGCTCTTGGTGCAGGTGTTACTGTATGAGGTTGAACGTGTCCTGATTCAAATTCTGGTTTTGGGAAACGCTTGATTGCATAAGAATTGAAAGACTGAATAGAAAGTAGGATTACTGAAAATAGTAGTAATGTTTTGATTAATGTTTGCATAATTTATTTTAACACATTGGAATACATAATTACATGGTAATTAATTAGAGTTTGTCCATAATGTCCGTTTTCATCGTTATTCTCGACCTTCAAACCAGTCATGTACTGAAGTACACTCCTGATTTTCAGTTCATCGAAACCTCGAACTCGAACATTCTGTTTCAAACTCTTGACTTTATGAACAGACACTAATTATAGCTATCAAAAATTATTTTGTATAAAAATACTTAACCCATTTACAAACTGTCCAAAGCTTGTAGATTTATTATTTTCAATGGTTATAATAGGTGATATAATTCTCGCTCCTTCAACTTTTTGAAAAAGAGGAATAATGCGTTTTATTTCATCGTAAGAATTTAAATTATCTGGATTACGAAATTTTGCTTTATTTTTATATTTTTTAGAATTAAATTTTGGATATGCCATTTGCAAAGTATCCATATCTCCTAAATACCAAGACTCCAATTCTCGACAAACAATTCTTATTAAATATTTTAAGTTATTACATTTTGGTTCACAGAGACTTTGTAATTCTTTTTTAAGTAATATGCAATCATTACTATCTTGATCTTGTAAAATCACTATCCCAACAGGAATATTTAAATTATTAAAAGCTCTAATTTTATGTGGGATTGATTTTTTTAAATCTGATTTTCCTTCGTGAGATCGTAAAAAATAATGTTCATTTAGTTTAATATTTTCGGGCAGAATTCTAGGTAATAAATTTTCAAGAAAAACTTTCATTGAATATTCTTCAAGCAAAAATTCAATTCTCATATTTTCATTTTTAAGCTCTTGGCCCACTTCCTTTTAAATAATTTTGTTTCCATAACGAACCTAATAAATCTCCTTCATTTATTAACTTTACTAAAATAGGGTCATCTTTTGCTCGTATTATTTTAGAATAGCCCTTTTCTTTTGATAGCCAAAAAAGCTCTTCAATATTCAAAGCATTAACAAAATCAGGTGAATGTGATGAAATAAAAACTTGTCCTCCACGTAATGAATAATCTCTAAACTCTTCAGCTAATTCAACTAATATTTCAGGATGTAAAAAGTTTTCAGGTTCTTCTACACATAATAATGGAAATGGCTGAGGGTCGTTTAAAAGAATTAAATATGCAAACATTTTTATAGTTCCGTCAGATACATATCGAGAAATAAATGGGTCTTTAAATGTCCCATCTTGTATTTGTAAAACAATTCTGCCATCAATAGTTTCGGTTGCTTCAACTTTTGAAACACCAGGAATTCTTTGTTGCATTTTTTTTAAAATACTTTGAAAATTCTCTGGAAAATTTTCATAAATATATTTTGTTACTTGTGCTAAATTATTTCCATTTGTAGATAAATGTTCACTAACTCCTGTATCAGTAATAGTTTGAGCAGCTTGAATTTGAAAATTTGAAACATACCAATTATCTAAAAGTTTTCTGAAACTACTAATCGCTTTAAATTTTTGAAATTGCCCAAGTCCTTTTAATGCAAGTATATCAGGAGAATCTAACTTTTGTTCTTCTCTTTTTTCTTTAAATTCTTGTTTTGCTATTTCAAACTCATCTTCATTTATAATCGCATTTCCTATTCCATCTGAAAAATCTAAAAATTTATATGGCTTTCCAGTTTGACCTCTTCTATAACTTAAAATTTCTTTTGTAACAATTGGCTGATTATTTTTTAATCCTATTGATAATTCATAAGTAATTAGAGGTTGTTTTTTTCCATCAACAGAATCATTTCTAAATTTAATCTCAAATTCAATATCGCCAGTACAATCTCGTGATAATACTTCATTATAACCACCTCTTTTATTTAATGAAGTTTTAACATTATTTTTTAAAGAATCGCTTAAAAAACCAAACACATCAAATAATGTAGTTTTGCCAGTACCATTTGCTCCTAAAAAAACGCACATATTCGGGAGGTCTCTTATTTCAACATTTTGAAGTGCTTTATAATTTTTTATTCTAATTTTTTCAATTTTCATAAAAATATCACATTTTTTCAAAAATAGTCAGTAATTGTAAGATAACAAAATAATTATTGGTTTACTTATT
>MEND01000189.1:0-3634 GCA_001768975.1 Bacteroidetes bacterium GWA2_31_9
CGAAGAGAAAGTGAGAATCTGCACATTATCTCACCGTCTCACTTTCCCACAATCTCACTTTCGCAAATTACAAGTACAAATTCCAAGTTCCATGTTCCAAGTTCTAAATTCCTAAATTTTAAATCTTTACAACATTTTTTAATTAAATCTCATATTAATATTCCTCAATTTTTATTGTGTTTGAAAAAAAAGATTTAGGTTTGTTTATTAATTTTAAAAATATGAAATATCCATTGACCTTGTTATTTTTTGCAATTTTAATTTACTCATGTACAAACGATAACAACAATACAAAAACTGAAATAAAAAAAGAAATAAAATCGGTTGATGTGCCTAATTTTAATTCAGATTCAGCATATAATTTTGTGGAAAAGCAAGTTGCTTTCGGTCCAAGAGTGCCAAATAGCAACGAGCATATCGAATGTGCAAAGTATTTAGTTGCAAAATTAAAAGAATTTGGAGCAGAAGTAATTGAACAAGATTTTATTGCAACTGCTTTTGATGGTACAAAACTAAAATCGAAAAACATAATCGGACAGTTTCAAGCCGACAGGCAACGCCGAGTTTTACTAACGGCACATTGGGATACTCGCCCATTTGCCGATAACGAAACTGATAATGAATTACGAAATAAACCCATACTTGGTGCAAATGATGGAGCAAGTGGAGTTGGTGTTTTAATGGAAATTGCACGAATAATTGGTCAAAAAAACACTTCAGTAGGTGTTGATATAATCTTTTTCGATTCAGAAGATTATGGTCAAGCAGATTTTAAGAATATAGATTATCAAGAAGATACATGGTGCTTAGGCTCACAATATTGGGCAAAAAATCTACATAAACCAAATTATTATGCCCAATTCGGAATTTTACTTGATATGGTTGGAGCAAAAAATGCACTATTTACTAAAGAAGGAACTTCAATGTATTTTGCTCCCGGAATAGTTGAAAAGGTTTGGAATACAGCATCTAAGATTGGATATTCTGATTATTTTCTGTTTCAAAAAACAAATGCAGTTACCGACGACCATTTATATGTAAATCAAATTGCAGGAATTCAGTGTATTGATATTATTCAGCACGACCCAACAACAAATTCAAAATTTGGTGCATATTGGCACACACAAAGCGACAATATGGACGTAATAGACAAAAACACACTTAAAGCTGTAGGACAAACTTTGTTGGAAGTCGTATATAACGAATAACGCCTAGTAATCAATAGTTTAAATGTTTCTGGTTTAACTTCGTTGAACTCGCAAGCTCGGTTGAGGTTTAAAGTTTAACTTCGTTGAGCTCGCAAGCTCGGTTGAGGTTGCCACGCAGTTGTCTCACTTTCTCATTCTCAATTTGCTGATTATTTTTAACCTTTTGTTTTTCAGAGATTTATGTATCTAAATTTATTTGCTCTAATCTTTTTGATTTTCCAAATCCTAAATCTCTAAACCCAAAATAAACAATCTGTTTATATACTCCAGTATATTATACCATTAAACATATAAACCTATCAACTATTCAACTCATAAACCTATCAACCTTCTTCAAAATTTCTTCTGATAAAAATGGCAATAAGGCGAGCTTTCATGCTTAGTATAGTAATCTTGATGAAAATCTTCTGCTTCCCAAAATTCTGTAAACGGCTCTAAAATAGTAGCAACATTATAGCCTTTCGCTTTTAAAATATCTATTAATTTAATTGCAGTTTTTTTCTGATTTTCATCAACATAAAATATTTCTGAGCGATACTGAGTTCCTTTATCTGGCCCTTGCCTGTTTACTTGAGTTGGGTCGTGAATTTCGAAAAAGAGTTTTGTTAAAGTTGCATACGAAGTTTTATTTGGGTCGAAAGTAACTTCTATTACTTCGGCATGATTTGTATTTCCATTACAAACTTGCTTGTAATCAGGATTTTTTGTTTTACCTCCAGTATAACCAACTCTGGTTGAAATAACTCCATCTGCTTTTTTGAAATAATGTTCAACTCCCCAAAAACATCCTCCAGCAAAAACTGCTTTTTCAATTCTAGCAGAATCTTTTGATATAAAGTTCAATGATAAAGAATTTACACAATGACGTGCATTTTTTGATGTAAACCCCTCCCCTACAAACACATGCCCCAAGTGTCCACCACAATTATTACAAATAATTTCTGTTCTTAAACCATCTGAATCTGTAATTTTTTTTACTGCTCCTTTTATTTCATCATCAAAGCTTGGCCAGCCACATTCCGACTCAAATTTATCTAATGAATTATATAATGGGGTATTACATTTTTTACAGACATAAGTGCCAGTTTCTTTAAACTTGTAATATTTTCCTGTAAATGGTCGTTCGGTTGCTTTCTGATTTATTATCATATCTTCTTCCGAAGAAAGTTTGTTGAATTTATTATCTACATTCATTGTTTTCTGTGAGTTACAATTAATATTTAAAAAGAGAAATAATATGAAGTATGTGTATTTCATATTTCAAATATACATATTATTTAGAATCTTTCTAAATTAAGTTTGTTAATTTTTCTTATAACTACGAAAAGATTTCTATTTTAGCTTTGTAAAACTATCAAATGCAAAACATAACAGAAATATTCCTTTCTGCTTCAGAAAAATTCTCTAATAAAACTGCTATTATTGATAAAACCGGAAGTATTTAATTTTTACAAAAATTGATTACGAAAAATTGAAGCTTAAATATTAAAGAATGATTATTTTATTTTAATTTGTACAAATATAAATTAACACAGAATAAATGTTAGAATTTACTAAAGTCGAATTAGAGAAACTATCTATAAATTATGTAGGAAATAAAAGCCACGAGGAATTACTTCTATGCTCCGAACATCCAACAATTTTAGATGAATCGCTAAACATTGTTTTAATGAAGTATTTTTTATCGTCATTCGACAATCAAGCAGAGTTTTACAACCTTTACCACGAAAGCGATATAAAACTAAACGAAGTTTATTCATTTGTTACTGAAATATTTGAAAATCCAGATTTATTTTACAAGCAAAATGTAAATCTTTCTCGACATTTATACGAACAATCGACTCATCCAAAAATAAAAGCAGGTGAGTTTTATGTTGCATATTTTAAAGAATGTGTTGTTGATGGTCAAACAACTGATGCAGTTGGATTATTTAAGTCTGAAAATAAAGATACTTTCCTAAAAGTTAAGCAAACAAAAGATACTTTTGAAATCAATTTCGACGATGGAATAAATATAAATAAACTTGATAAAGGTTGCCTGATTTTTAACACCGAAAAAGAAAAAGGTTATATAGTTTCAATAGTCGATAATATTGGAAAAGTAAACGAAGCACAATACTGGAAAGACGATTTTTTGCATCTACGACCTAGAAGCGATAATTATCACAACACAAAAAACATTCTTACTCTTTGTAAAAATTTTGTTGTAAAAAAACTTCCAAACGAATTTGATGTTTCTAAAGCCGACCAATCAGATTTATTAAACAAATCGGTTAAGTATTTCAAGCAAAACGAAAGCTTTGAAATGGAAGGATTTACAAAAGAGGTTATTGGCGACCCCGAAGTCATTAAATCTTTCAATAATTATCGTCAACAATATTCACAAGAAAACGAGATTTCGTTAATCGAAGATTTCGATATTTCGT
>MEND01000189.1:3649-7600 GCA_001768975.1 Bacteroidetes bacterium GWA2_31_9
GGTTTTGACGAAGCTACAGGAATGAATTTTTATAAGGTATTTTTTAAAGAAGAAAATTAAGAATTTAGAATTTAGGGATTTAGAAATTTAGAATTGAATAGTTGAACAATAGAACAATTGAACATTAGAACATTAGAACATTAGAACATTAGAACATTAGAACAATAGAACAATGAAACATTTGAATTGATGTTAGATGAAAAGTTTGCAATTTCACGTCATTGCAGAACCTAGCAATATGAAATATGCTAAAATAAATTTGGAAAAATCAGATAAATCAAATACAAAATAACAAGAATACCAATACTTAAGAAAATAAATAATTTAGTTGAAAAAACACTTTCCCCCTTTTTTTGTTTTAATCTTTTTTCACTAATAATCCACTTGATATTATTATTTAATCTGGCAAATGAACTTTCACTTTTTTCGATAAAAGTAATTGCTCCATGGTGCATTGCATTTATTGCTGTATCAATATCTCCTTTTCCTGAGAGCATTATTACCTCAGTATCTGAATTGATATCTTTGAGTAATTTTAGAATTTCAACACCATTTTTTCGATCACCACTAACACTAAGCATATAATCTAAAACAACAATATTTATGCTTTTCTTCGGGAAATTATTTTGAACAAAATACTCTAACAAATCCTCCCCATTTGTGTAAGTATTAATATTATAGCTTGTAGTAGTTGCAAATTTATTTAATAAAATTCTTAGATGCAATTCATCATCATCAACAAGGTACACATTAATACTATCTCTTCTTCTGCGAATCATGAAATGCTAATTATTTATCCGATAAAATTAAAACATTATTTTTATATGTTGCAATTTTTATTAAAAAAAGTTAAAACCTAGCGTATTAAAGCTTTATTGAAGACCCAAATTCTCTATTTCGAAATATCATAACAAACCAATCGCTGTAAATACCTTAAATACAATTTCCCATTTGCAACTACTGGAACAGTCCATGCAAGATTGCCAACATCTTCAATTGCATTTTTTAATTCTCCAATTTTCTCAAACTTCTCATTATTAGGCTTAATTAAATACAAATTTCCTTTCAAATCTAAACAAATTATATGTCCATCAACAAACGTTATTGTTCCCTGACCTATTTGATCTGAACTCCACATTTCTTTTCCTGTTTGTAATTCGACACATTTGAACAAGCCTTTATTTCTTAAACTTTCGCCCGCATAACAATATAAATAACCATCTATTAAAATTGGATCTGAATGTTGTGCCGAAATAACATCGTTTTTCCATAAAACTTTGTAATTATCTTTAGTAGCTTCAATTGCCTCTCCTCCCATTCCATAAGCTGATGTATGAAAAATAATATTTCCACTAATAATTGGAGTTGTTGCATTTACACCATATTCTGTTTCCCAAGGAACTCTCCAAAGTTCATTTCCCGATTCAGCCTCCAAACACGATAGAGCTTTGCCATGATAAACTAAAATTGTTGTGTCATTTTCTATTACAAAAGGTACTGATGCTGAATATCCTGCATCTCCTTCCATTGATTTCCACAAAACATTTCCATTAATTTTATTATAAGATATAACAAGGCTTTTTCCTCCACCTTGAACGATTAACTTATCATCTAAAATAAGAGGTGTGGCTGAATGTCCCCACTGAGGCTCAATTCCTCCAAGTTCATTTACATTTTTATGCCAAATTTCAGTTCCATTGTCAAGATTCCAACAAACCACATCGCCACTTCTTCCAAAAGTATAAACTCTACTTTCGTCAATAATAGCAGTTGCTCTTGCTCCGGGGCCATGACTAGTTTCAGCCAACGACTTATAAGAACTCATCCATATAACTTTTCCATCATCTGTGTTTATGCAAAAAACTAAATCACTATCGTTATCACGACCCGAAATTACAAGTCTATTTCCTTTAATAACAGGTGCAGACCAGGTTGCTGTTGCATCACCTTGACATAAATAATCAATTTGCCATAATTTTTTTAAGCTTTTGCTCCAATCGGTTTTTAAGCCAACAAAATTACTTTTCCCATCGAAATTTACTCCACGCCAATTAGTCCAATCTGAATTACCACTTTGGATAAGGTTACTTACAGATTTTTCGCTTGGAAGTTCATCTATTTTTCCCGACAAATCCTCGCTTCCCATTACCATTTGATAAACATTATATGCAAAAATTCCTGCACTAATAATTAAAATTGATAAGATTATTAAAATAATTTTTGTTCGTTTTTTCATAGCACACTAAAAAATATTAATTTTTATATCGTCCACATAAATACACTAATTTCAAAATACAGTTATTCAAATGCTCACAATTCCAATATTACTTTATTTCAATGCTTTCCACTGCTTCAAATAAGCTTTTTTCAAAATTGAATACCATTTTTCGCCTTTGGTATATTTTATTACAACTTCTTTTGGATTTGCGGAACTGTTTATTGCAAAGTCCTTTTTGGCTAATTCCGAAGCAAGTAATTCTTGATTTTGTGAACACCACTTTGGAGAATAATTGCGTTTAAATAATTCATCTAAAAACATTAAAGATGAAGTTAAATCGTTCATTTCGGAGTAGTGTTTTATACTATAATTGACAAATTCTGAATTACATTTTAAAATATAATCAACCAAAGTAAGATGCTCAAGTCCAAACTTTTCAACTGTAAATTCAAAGTAGTACATTTCAAGTTCCTGATACTTTTTATATAACTGTTCGTATTTTCCTTCGCGAAGCATTTTTTCGATTTCGGCAAATAGTTTCTGATAAGTTATTGCAGGTAAAATTGACGAACGCTTATTTTTTGCTTCTTCTGTACTTATATCACATTCTGAATTTTTTTCAGCAATTTGAAAAGTTTTTTCTAAAGCTCTGTCGGCATCGTCGAATTCCTTTTTTTCGCAATATGAAAGCACTAAATTATATTGTGTCTGATATTCATTAAGAGCATTTTTACATTCTTGCGAGAACATTTTGCCTTTCAAAGTGTTAAGTAATATCGAAATTTCATTATCCTTTTCTAACGTATATTCTGAAACTAAACTAGATGCACTTTTATAATTATCTCTTGCTATTTTTAAATTGTTTGTTTCAACAGCATCTATTCCATTTTGAATTAGTTTATTAATTAAACCTTTGGCTGAATTTTCTTTCAATTTTTTAACATCATTTGAAATTGTGATGTTACTTGTAACAGCAATTTTTTCAGCATCTTTTATTTTCGACAGACAGTTTTCATATTTTTTATTTGCAAATAAATCCTGGGATTCAGAAACTAAAATCTGATATTTTTTTGAATTCAACTGAAACATTAAATCATCAAAAAGAGGATTTTTATCAAGATTTTTTGAGCTTCTATAAAGTTCGGCATCGTTCAAATTTTGCTCTGTTGATTTTAAATCGCTTTTCAAAAAAGACGATTTTGCCGCTTCTATCTTTGCATAATATATTCCTTTATAAGCAATTAAAACCTGTTCTTCTAAATCTGCAGTGCATTGAATTTTTGAATTTGTTTTGCAAATCTGACTGGCATTATCGACACATTTTACTGCATCAGAATAATTTCCCGAAGCATTAAGTTTTTTACTTTTTTCGATATAAGCAAAATAAAGTTTTTCAATTACTTTATCAAGATTATTCACATCTAACAAAGCTGTATTTGATTGATAATAAACCCTTAATGTTTGAATAGTATTTTCAGCTTCAAATAATTTTCCTGCATCGATTTGCTGATTTGCAGATGAAATATATTGCTGATATTTTCCATTAATTGCATCTTGATATGATGATTGAAGTTCTGTACTACAAATCATTCCGGTAACACTTTGGCAAATATTTTTTGCTTTATCTAACGACGAAAGAGCCAATTCAAACTTATTTTGTGAGTTATAATTTTTTGCAAAAGAAATTAAATCTGCATAAACCATGTTTGCCAGTTCAACAGCCAATTCTCTTG
>MEND01000189.1:7639-8914 GCA_001768975.1 Bacteroidetes bacterium GWA2_31_9
AATTTTGAAGTGCTAACTCGGTTTTACCATTTGCAAGTAACTCAAGACCACGATGATAATAAATTTCAAAAAGATGATCAAGATTATACTTTATTTCATACTTGAGCTGATTATTCAATCCATATAAGTTTGATAATTTTTCATCTAATTTTATAGGATCGAACTTTTCTAAATTCAATTGATTGATAAAGTCTTTTGCAGTTATAGAACTTATTAGCAAATCATTTTTACTTATAATTGAATTATATTCATACAATTTGTCGATGTTATCAGTATTAATGGTTTCTAACTCAGCAAAAGCATATTTTAGTTGATTATCAATAGTATAATACTCATCAATAAGGTCGGCTTTGTTTTTCAGCAATTTCATATTTACAACTGTGTAATAAAAACTTTTGTTTACAACTGTCATATTGTAAGAATTTTGCATTAAAGAATCGTTTTCGTAAAAATCGGCAAGCACAAGACTTTCTTCATTAATCTGAACATTTGTAAAAGAGAATGTTTTAATTATTTGACCTGAACGAGTTAACCAATTAATTGAAAAATCGGCTTCGTTCGGAAAAAGGAATTCGCTCATATCGAAACCGTTATAATTAATATCGCCCGAAAAATTTATATCCTGAATTTCGACAATAAACTCCAGCGTATTACTCTTTTTTAATATTCTGGTTTTTTGCTTGTAAGCAAAATAAAATTTTGTAGTAACAATAGGTTTATTATTCCCTTGAGCCAATATTTTTAATATGTTTCTTAAAGGAGTATTTTTAGTTCCTGGCTCGTCTTTTACCAGATAAGTTTCGGGCTTTATATCGTTGTAAATTATTAATTGTTGAGATTTTACAATAATAAAAGCAAATGACAATAGAATTACAGCGAGTAGTTTCATAAAGGTTGTAATTAATTTTGTTCAAAGATAATTATTACAATGAAATGATAACGACAGAAAAGTATTGCAAAAAATTAATTCATCAAATTGAAAAATATCATATCTTTAAGCAAAATTGATTTTCATATTTTTGTAAAAGTTGTTCTTTAATTTTAAAAATTAAGCAAAATGGCAAAAGAAAAAGTTTTAAAAGAAAAGTCGGTTAAAAAAGAAGCGACTAAAAGCTTGAAAGAAAAAAGAGCTGCAAAAGCAGCAAAACGTGACGAAAAAAAACGTTCAATTTAGAGTTTGTCCATAATGTCCGATTTACTCATAAATTATTTTATTTTCAAAGGTATTACTCATAATAGTTTGTTTTTTTATAGGTATTTCCCGAAGTAAATTCG
>MEND01000190.1:0-706 GCA_001768975.1 Bacteroidetes bacterium GWA2_31_9
AAGACCAAGAGAAAAATTGAATTTTCAAACACCTTCTAAAATATTTTTTGCATCTTTGATTTGATTTGTTGCATTTGATACTTGAATCTACCAAATGAGTGATATGTTAGCTTCTCATCCAATAACCATAGGTTTTGCTTATTATGAGGTATTTCATCAGAACTTGTTCGTATCGGAAAAAAAACGCTATGAATTATATCCTCATTGGTGAATTTATCAGCAGCACCCTTTCCAATCAAATCATCCAATAATTCAATCACCGCTTTCCTATGAACAATATATCGAGCTAAATCTGCTTTCCCAATCTCATTAAATTCAGTAAGGAACTTTTCATACCTAATTTTGTATTCTTCAAGATTTGTAATATCCTTTTTTTCGTCTATAACTTTTTGACCTAATTCTTTAACTTCAATTTTCCAATTAGATTCAATCTTATACAATGCAATATCTAATTTGGCTTTTGTTAAATCGGGAGGCAATTTTTTTACTTCATCCGATTTATATTCAAAAGTACTCATGTATTGAGGAAACTCTTCATAAATAAGAGGTTTATACTTTTCAATTTTCTCTTCTCTAGCTTTATTTAAATATACTGACAATAATTCTTCAATACATTGAATTGCACCATTCCTGATTTTTGATAATGTGATTTCTTCGGTTTCTTCCTCTATTTCATCATCATTCGGAAAATTAAAACCAACCCTTT
>MEND01000190.1:714-17227 GCA_001768975.1 Bacteroidetes bacterium GWA2_31_9
TGTGTGCACAAAAATGTAGTTTATGACTTTGTGAATTAGAAGTTTTAGTTAAATATATTTGGAATTTACTTTCTCCAATTTGAAAATCTTTTGATTGAATATCCTTTTCAAATTCAGATTTAAAAAGGTTATTTAAATTAATTTGTGTGTTATTTTGGTTCTCAATAATAATTTGAGGAGCCATATTTTGAATGAAATATAATTGAAAATGAGTGACAACTGCTCTTGCAATTTCCATTAAATCCTTTGGTGAATTTTTTTGATATTCATCTTTAAAATCAGACAAAAGAACTTCTGTTCCTGTTTTTTTATCTCTAGCTTTATTTTCTTTCGGGTCATGAAATCCCTCTTTTGTATTACGAAATTCAAATTGCCTTAATATTACCGAACCATTATTAGCAAATTGGCTTTTAATAACTAATTTTTTAAAAGCTTTCAGACAAACAAAACGACCGACACCCTTGCCTCCCATTTCTAATTTATGGTCAGTATCAGTTTCAATAAAATAATTTAGGTTCTCATCATTTAAACCAATTCCATTATCGGTAACTAAAATTGAGTTTATCGGATACTTATCTATATCAACTATAGTCTTGAGGGTTTCTTCATTACCATTTCTTATCAGTCGAACTGTAACAATACCTTCACCATGTAACTGTTTATTAATCCTTGCTTCATTGATTGCATGAATTGAATTACTAATCACCTCAAATAAAGGCATTAATGGCTTTGTTCGTGGCAATTTAGTATTACGCACTTTATTAGCAATATTGCTTTTCGGTTTTATATCAAACATATCATTTTAAAATATGTGCAATTTATCCATTTATCTTAAATTTTTCTCAGCAATAATGTCATTTTTCAATTATAAATCAAATATATTGAAACAACCTATCGCATTGGTATTTAACATTACAACATCACCTCAATAATCACAACCATTCAAGTTTATTTGCCAAAATTGAATAAATACCAAATATATAACAAATGGATAAAAGAATAAACTAAATCAGATTTAAAATTAATCTTCAAAAAAAATAAACTTTGTCTATTTGATTAAACTAAGTACTTTTATGAATATTTGAAATAAGCAATATGATTAAATTCGACAGATTTACTTTGAAAAATGGACTTAGGGTTATTGTCCATAAAGATGTTAATACTCCAATAGTTGCAGTTAATATTATTTATAACGTTGGTGCCAGAGACGAAAATCCAAAAGAAACAGGTTTTGCTCACCTTTTTGAACATCTTATGTTTGGAGGGTCAATTAATATTCCTACTTATGATGAGCCTTTACAACAAGTTGGAGGAGAGAATAATGCATTTACTTCAAACGATATTACAAACTATTATATTACAATTCCAAAAGAAAATATTGAAACAGCTTTTTGGCTTGAGTCTGACAGAATGTTAAGTCTTGCTTTTTCTGAAAAAAGTCTCGAAGTTCAAAAAAATGTTGTTATTGAAGAATTCAAACAACGATACTTAAATCAGCCTTATGGCGATATCTGGTTGTTATTAAGACCAATGGCTTATAAAAAACATTCTTATAAATGGGCAACAATAGGAAAATCAATAAAGCATATCGAAAATGCGAATATGCAACAAGTAAAAGATTTTTTCTATAGTCATTATGCTCCAAATAATGCAATTTTAGTTGTTGCTGGTGATGTAGATACTGAAAATATTAAAGCATTATCTGAAAAATGGTTTGGACAAATAGAATTGAGAAATGTTAAAGTCAGAAATCTACCAAAAGAGCCTCTTCAAAGAAAAGAAAGAATAAAGTCTGTAACCAGAAATGTTCCATTTAATAGCATTATTAAAGCTTTTCACATGTGCAACAGACTAGATAGCAATTATTATGTGCTTGATGTTATTTCTGATTTACTATCTGGTGGAAAATCGTCCAGATTTTATAAAAAGCTTGTGAAAGAAAAGAAAATTTTCAGCGAAATTGATGCATACATTACTGGAAATATAGACGATGGATTATTTGTAATTCAAGGAACTCTTTACGAAGGAATTTCAATGAAAAAGGCAGAGCAAGCAATTAATTCTGAAATTGAAAAATTAATTCTAAATGGAGCAAGTGAGTATGAATTAAATAAAATTAAAAATAAAGTTGAGTCATCACTGGCTTTTTCAGAGATTAATGTTTTAAATAAAGCTATGAATCTTGCTTTTTTTGAACTAATTGGTGACGCAGATTTATTTAATCAGGAAACTGAAAATTATGCTAAAGTAGATAATGCAATTATTAAAAAATTAGCGAAACGATATTTGAGAAAATCGAATTGCTCTACATTATATTATTATCGCAAAAATGAAAGTGAGAAAACGTGAAAACGAGAAAGTGAGAAAACGAGTGAATTGCGTAGCAAACCTCAATCCCTGCCTTTGTCAGGTGTTTTCACCTGACAATGTTTCTTATCTAATAAGAGTTTCAGTCAGGTGAAAACACCTTACTGAGGCATAACTTTATACTATTGTCGCAAAGAAGAAGTTAGAAAGTAGAAGATAGATTGATGGTTACATTGTTAAATTGATAAATTGCTACATTGTTACTTGAACACTTAAATATTAATTGGCAATATGCAAAAGGCAATAAGAAAAAACCTTTGTGTAACTTTGTGGAAACTTCGTGTAAGAGCCATTAATTAACAAAAGGCAATAAGAAATATGCAAAAAAGCAATAAAAATACAGTTTGCAAATCAACATGAACACTTTAATACTTGAACACAAATTAAGAATGAAAAAACTGCGTAGCAACAATTTAACAATTTAACAATAAACAACAAACTCTCAATCATATATGCCCATTTTAAACAGAACTATTGCCCCTGATTCAAAATCAATTGAAAAAATAAACCTAATAAAGGCAAACGAAATTGATTATAAAAATAAAGTAAAACTTTATGCAATAAATGCTGGTGAACAAAGTGTTAAGAAAATTGATTTTATTTTTAATGCCGGAACATGGTACGAAAAGCAGCGTCTTGTTTCTTTAATAACCAACTTAATGCTAAACGAAGGAACAACTACAAAAAGTTCGAATAAAATTGCTGATTTGTTTGAGTTTTATGGTGCTACGTTTAATGTTAGTATTTCTCCTGACACTGCTTATATTTCTGTAATGTTTTTAGGAAAGCATATTGAGAAGATATTAAGAATACTAGATGATATTTTAAGAAACTCAAGTTTTCCTCAAAACGAACTTGATAATATGATTCAAAATAAAAAGCAGAAATATTTATTGGATTCCTCAAAAGTTAAGGTTTTAGCTCGCAGAAAATTTAATGAAGCATTATTTGGAAATGAACATCCATACAGCATGTATTCTGAATATTCAGATTTTGATTTAATTAATACTGATGTTTTGAAAAGCTTTTATTCAGACTTTTACAGTTCTTCAAATTGTAAAATAGTATTATCAGGAAGTGTAACAGATGCTGATATTAAGCTTATTGAGAAATATTTTGGAAATGATACATGGGGAAGCAATAAGGCGATTCAATCTATAAAATATAAAGTAAAATCATCAGAAATAAAAAACCACATAATCGAAAAAACTGACTCTGTTCAATCTGCTGTACGTATTGGAACAACTATGATAAATCGAAGTAGTACAGATTTTTATGGATTATCTATTCTTAATACAGTTCTTGGTGGATATTTTGGTTCTCGTTTAATGGCTAATATTAGAGAAGACAAGGGATATACCTATGGTATTGGTTCAATAGCTGTTTCATACAAACATGATGGATATTTTGTAATTGTAACAGAAGTAGGTTCTGATGTTTGCCAAAAGGCAATTGATGAGGTTTATATTGAGTTAAAGCGTTTGCAAGATGAACGAATTCCGGAAAGTGAATTATCATTAGTAAAAAACTATATGCTTGGCGAAATGGTTCGTGCTTTCGATGGACCATTTTCAATTGCTGAAAGCTACAGAGAATTGATTGATTATGATTTGGATATGTCGTACTATCAAGATTTTTTGGATTCGATTAAAAATGCTACTTCTGTTCAATTACAGGAAATAGCTAACAAATATTTTAGTCGAGAAAATATGTATGAAGTTATAGCAGGAAAAAAATCTTAAACAAATAGGGTTTGGTTAAGGTTCTGCCTTAATCGAATATATTTTATCAGGCTACAGCCTGATAAGATAAAACCGTCTGAGGCAGAGCCTCAGACGAACTGGGATTCAATAAAAAAGGCTGTCTGTAAAGACAGCCTTCATTTATTGTAAAAATTATTTCTAGTAGAATTTTATTCTTTTGTCAACTACGTTTGCAGCTTTCTTTAAAGCTTCAAATGCTTGATAGTCAACTTTTGATTGAGTTGTTTGTGTTAAACGATCTTTTTCAGAAGCTTCGTTAAGTTCTCCAGCAGGAAGTTTATCAGTTACCGAAAGAACAAATACTCCGTTTGCACCTTTTATTGGTTTCGATACTTTTCCTTTTTCAAGTTCTAATGCATTTACAATAACATCAGGCTCAACTCCAACTCCTGGAAGAGAAAATGAGCTAAACGAAATATTATCAGCAACTTGAACTTGTAATCCAGCTTTTGATGCAGCATCATCAATACTTGAAGCAGAAGATGCAGGAGAAAGTTTTGTAATTAATTGTTCGGCTTTTTTATCTTTTTTAACGTTTGTTTCAAGTTCATCCTTAACTGATTCTATTGAAGCAAATCCTTTTTCTCTAACTTCAGTAAGTAGTGCCACAACGTAACGATTTCCAAATTCAAAAACTTTAGAAACATCGCCTTTTTTTGATTCATCATTAAAAGCCCAACGAATTAGTTCTCTTGGAGATTCAAGTCCAGAAATAGTTTTTGTATCTTCTTTTAAATAGCTTCCAAGTTTTTTTAGTAAACCTTTGTCTTTAACTGCTAATTCAAATTTATCCTTTGTGTTATTAACTCCAGCAAATTCACTTGCTTGTGAATAAAATATATCAAATGTTTTCTGACTTGGAGTAACTTCTCTTTCTAGGCTAGCAATTTGAATTTGTTTACTTTCTAGTCCTTTGTCGTAAATTTTAATTAAATGAACACCAAATTGAGTTACAGCAATTTTAAGATCTCCTTTTTTACCAAAAAAACAAGTATCGTTAAATGGAGAAACCATTGCATCATATTTAAACCAACCTAAATCGCCACCTTTTTCTTTTGTTCCATCTGTACCATGTTTAAAGGCTAATTCTTCAAAGCTTGCACCTGCTTCAACTAATGCTTTCAAGCTGTCAACAATTGCTCTTGCTCTTGCTAAATCTGGAACTTTTTCGTTTGGTTGAATAAGTATATGACTTGCTTTAACTGTATCAGGAAGGTTTTCAACTCTAACAATTTTAGCAATTTTATATATGTTATTTTCAAAATATGGTCCATAAACAAATCCTTTTTCCTGAGCAAACATTAATGAATCAATATTTGCAGGAAGTTCACCTTGTTTGTAAAATTTATTTACAAAAGGATTGTCAGAATTAGCATTTACAAATTGTGGAGCATCTTCTGTAGAAACAAAATCTTCTTTTATACTGTTTATCCATTTTTCGGCATCTGTAAAATCTTCTTTAGAGGCAACAATATCAAATGTAACATATTCAACATCTCTTGATGCATCTTGTTCGTACTTATAAATATGTTCATCATAATATTTTTTTACTTCTGCATCAGAAACTGTTATTGTTGAATCAGAAATAGACTTGAAGTTTTCATAAATAAATTTGAAATTTACTTTTTCGTTTTTCTCTAATGCTTCTTGTTTTGCCTGATAATTAGTGATATATAATCCTTTTTTGATAAGGTTATTATATTTCGCAGTTTTTTGGTCTTGTGTAAGAGCTTCTTCAAAAGCTAACCAACTTGAACGAGCAACACCAGTTTCGTCTTTATCAATATTTTTTAAAAATTGAATTACCAAATTTCTATCAAATTGACCTGTAGCTTTATTCTGGAAAATAGGAATTTGCTGAACTTGTGGGTGAATGTTATTTCCCTGAACAATATCGAAAAGTTCATCAGAGCAAACGCCAATTCCTAATTCATCATATTCTTTTTCCATTACATAATTTTTAATTATGCTTTCCCAAGCCTGATCTTTAATCATTTCAGAAGTTTGCTCGTCAATTGCTTCAGTTCCCTGATTTCTTTTTGTATTCTCAGTTAGTTCATCAACTTTTCTTTGATATTCCTGCAATTCAATCGAATTACCATTTATTTTAGCAATTTCGTATTGTGAATCTGAAAATAAAACTCCACCTGAACGTAGTAAGTCGTCAAGAATAAATCCTAGTAATGCAATACCAATAACTACTGCAATTAATAACCCAGCTCGATTTCTGATTGTTTGTAATGTCGCCATTTCTAATGAATTATATTTTTATACTTTAAAAAAAATTTAGCTACGAATATAGTAATTTTTAATTTTTTACAAGATAATTATGTATTATTAATTTGAAATTATGCAATGTATTGAAATTGTGTTGTTTATTAACGCAGACCTAACAGGTTTTTAAAACCTGTTAGGTCTATGTTAGTTATTATAAATTAAATATTCTTAACTTTCATCAAACAATTCCCGCAATCAAACTCCAAAGCAAATTTATTATTCAAATTTTTAAGAAATAATTCTGTTCTTTTTTCTGTTGGTTTTTGATATTTTTCGCATAAACCTAACTCAAATTTTATACAATATTTTGTTGTCATAAGGTTAATATCTTCTGGAATTTCGCCTGTTTCGACAGATTTCTGAACTATTTTAGTTCCATGACGTTTATAAAACTCAATTGCTAAAGAGTTTGAAATATTTGCAGAATAGTTAAGTTCTTTTTCGGGAAAAGGAAAATTGTTTTTTAAAATTTCGCCTTTTATTATAGGATAGTTTTTTAATCTTTCGATTTCGAGCTTTTCGAGCAATTCACGTCGGGCTTCGTTTAACGATTTTATTTGAAGGAAATAAGCTGTTGTAAAATTGATAGTTACATCAGAAATTTCAAAAATTGTATTTCCCGATTTTCCCAGTTGTGTTTTAATATTTTCTAATGCCTTTTCAGGATTATTTGCCGATTCTTTGGTGGTTTCTATATTAACCAAAACTGAGTTATTGTCTTCGTCTGTTGTTGTTAGTTCAAAACCGTTTGAATATTCAGAAATTGAAATAGTTGCACTTATTTTTCTTGATGTGTTTTCGCTTTTAAGTTCGTTGCTGAATTTTTGGTCAAAATTGCGGTAAAGCTCTGTGCCGCTTTTGATTTCGGAATATTTATCGGGATAAATTATTAAACTTACTGCCTGATTAACTTTGAAACCTTCGAGTGTTCCATTTTCTGAAATATAGCAAATTCCATCGCCATTGCTTATTTTTTCGGAACTTTCTATTTGATAGCCTTTTCCGGTGTCGAATTTTACAATACCGATATATTTACCTTTCGATTTTGGTGTCTCGAATGTATTAAACGAATGTTTTTTTCCTGAAATATTATAATCCGTGTAAGTTCTGTTAAAAGTCTTATCGGGGTCGGGCTCGAAAAAGATTTTTGTTTTTCCTGATGATGCTCGCTTTTGTAATGGTTTGTTTTCGATTATATTGTCAATTATTTTTCGATAATATGCTGTAATATTTTTTACATAAGCAGCATCTTTAAGTCTTCCTTCAATTTTGAATGAGTTGATGCCTAAATCGAGCATTTTTTCAATATTGTCAGATAGGTTAAGGTCTTTTATAGAAAGCAAATGTTTGTTCTTAATTATCTCCTTTCCGTTGCCATCAATTAATGTAAAGGGAGTGCGGCAAATTTGCGAACACTCGCCACGGTTTCCGCTTCGCCCTGTAAGTTGATGACTTATATAACATTGACCGCTATACGAAACGCATAATGCACCATGTACAAAAACTTCGAGTTCGATATTTGTGATTTTGCGTATTTCGGCAAGTTCGTTCATAGAAAGTTCTCTTGCCAGAATTGCTCTTTTAATTCCTATCCTTTCGTAAAATTTTAATTTTTCGATTGTGCAGTTGTGCATTTGAGTGCTCGAAAAAATTGGAATCGAAGGGAGCTTCATTTCCAAAATTCCTGTATCCTGAATTATAATTGCATCGCAGCCAATATTATAAAGCGAATGTATAAGTTTTTCGACTTGTGCTAATTCTTCTTCATACAAAATTGTATTAACTGTAACATAAACTTTTGCATAAAATTTATGTGCATAAGCAATTAATTTTGAAATATCTTCAAGGCTGTTTCCTGCAGCTTTTCTTGCTCCAAAAGTTGAAGCTCCAATATATACAGCATCTGCACCGCTGTTTATTGCAATTATTCCTTGTTCGAGGTCTTTGGCTGGTGAGAGGAGTTCTGGGGAGGGCATTTAGAATTTTGGGATTTGGGGATTTTTGAGTTGTTTGTGATGCAGAGTTCTTTTTGAAGGAGATTCTTCTGAGATACTGTAGAATTCCCTACTAATGACTCTATTGTTAATTATAAACAAAAATATGCATATAGACTAATATTATAAATGTTTGATTCAAATTAACATTTGTGAAGAACTATGTTCTGTAATTTAATTGTCAAATGGATTTCCAAATAAATCTTTTATAATTATTAAATTTAGAATTATAGACCAAACGGTCATTAAGGTTAAAAATGTTAAAGAAAAAATAATAAATTGGCTTTCATTAAAATTATAAGAAAATAACATTAAAAATAAACAAAGTATGATTGATATTAAATTATAAATTACAGGATAAAATATACCACTTAAATTATAAGTTCTAAAATGAAATAAATTTTTAAGTTGAGAATAAAGTTCTTGTATTTTATACTTATTTAATTGATCTGTATCACTAAGAGTATCTTTTTGCTCTAATAACTTAAATAAACCATTATTTGCCTTCTCAATACCAGATAATGATAAAGCATAGCCTTTATGAAAGTAAGAATCATAAATTTTATTCAATAATTGAATATGATTGTTAATTATCTGATCAATACTATTTAAACGAAGAATTGCAATTGTTAATGTTGCGGTTAGTAAAATACCTTGAATTGTTATTATTGTTGAATATATATCATGTTTATATTTAATATTAAAGATATTAAATATATTACTTGTCCAATCAATATGCATAATAATTAGTGAAATAACAAGTATAATACTTGACGAGATTAAAATCTCAAAAAACATTTTTCTTTTGTCTTGGTTTGTCATAGTAAAATAGTTAAAATTTATTTTATTTTTAAAATCACGGTAATTATATAACTAATTTTTTTCAAATCTATCAAATTTATTATTCAAATCAAAACCTACTCTTGTCTTCAATTATATGGTTTTAAAAAAGTTAAAATTATTATTGCAAAAAACTCATAGCAGAGTCTTATGCAGGTAACTCTGCATTCTACTATTTCATATATTTCCATCTCCCCTTTAATACCAGTTTCGTAAAATATTAATATTCGATAGAGTTTTCAACTAAATTTTAATTGTAGTGAACAGCAATTTAACATTACTTGCTTTCCAAATAAAAAGTATCGGGGCAAAGGTCAACACCATTAGCCCATTGTATGCTTCCTAAACAAGGTTTTACAGAATTAAATAAACTCAAATCACGTAATTCTTTAAAAATGCCAATTTCTAAATATGGTTTTACATCAAAACATTTCACCTCGCCATTATTAAAAGTAAGCAAAAGATTATAGTTTTGTTCAGGTTTTACATTTATTACTCTCGGATTCATTGGTTTACAATCGGCAATTTCGCTTAGATAATTAAAATTATTACCATACAACTTTCTTATTACAAATGTAATAATTTTTCTATCTTATCATTGCTCCCCTGTAGAGTCTCCTGCGAGTAACTCTTAGTTTTATAGTTTCGATAAAATTCATTTTATAAAGTTATACAATTTTTCAGAATTGACATTATCTTAAATTCTATTAAGCCACTCTTTAAAAACCGGATTAATTATTTTGTATAAATTTTCATCTTTTTTTATTAAGTCTTTATTTAAAAGGCTTTTCAGTACAGTATTTAATGACGAGCTAGTTGGGAGATTGTATTTTTCACGCATTTCTTTAGAAAATATTTCTGAATTATTTGCTGAGGTTGAAATTGCAATTAGCAATCTTCGCTGATTATTATTTAGCTGGTCGTAAATATTTTGAAATATCATTGACTGACTATTAAGTATAGACTGAATCCATTTTTCAATAAAATTTTCGTCATTTTGGTTTTCACCGTTTCGTATAAAATCAAATACAACTGATGAAAAATATTGTGTAAAATGTGGATGACATTCGGATTTCAATAAAATTTCTGAGATATTTTTATCTGAAATTTCCATATTGCATGTTTGAAATTTTTGTCTGATAAATTGTTCTAATTCTGAAGTTTCTATTGGTTTAATTTCCATTTTTACAGCAAATTCATAAAAAGGAGAATTCAATGAAGTAAATATCGAACTCATTAACGATTGTTTGCTTCCAAGAAAAATATATGATACATTTTTCTGATTTTGAAACGATGTTCTCATCCAGTTAATTAGGAATTTATCAAGCCTTTCTATTTCCTGAAATTCGTCGAATGCAATACAAATCTGGATTTTATTGTTTTTGGCTATTTGGTTTGGAATATCAAGTATGGTCTCAATATCTGGCTGGTTTTCAATGTTTTTTTGGTCTAATGAAAACGATGGAGTTCCAAATTCATCAAATGATACTTTTGGATATAAATTTTTAAAATATTGTGCAAATTTGCCTGTAAGCGATTTTACATCTTGTTTCCAGTCGAATAGTTCTTTTGCTAGTAGTGATGAATATTTCCTGCAAAAATCATCAAGCGATTGAATATTGTATAAATCGAAATAGATGGTTTTTACATTTTTTGTTTCGTTAAATACTTTCTGAATTAATGATGATTTCCCATATCGTCTGGGAGCAAATAACCAAACTGAAAAACAGTCGTTTATGTATGTTTTTAATTTTGAAATTTCCTGTTGCCTATTGCAGAAATTTTCATCGGTTACAATTTTTCCGAATAGAAAAGGATTTTTTATCTCCATAATATTCTGTTTTATGTCGCAAAATTGCGTGTCGCAAATATGCGTGTCGCAAATATACGACATACATTTAATAATTGCAAATATTTACTTTGTCATTTACCTCTCAGTAATCACAAACGTAATTATCTTATCAATAGTAACAGGAGCATCAGGGTCAGGAGTTATTCTTTCTGGTTCAATTCCTTTTGCAGTAAAGTATTCAAAAATAGTATTATTTCTAGCGTTAATTATTTTCGGACGATTTTCTTCGGGAACTTCTTCATCTGCATAAGTCGAAAACTTAACTTTAACAGTTGGATAATCGTTCAAAAATTTAATGAACAACGTTAATTCATCTATTAATGTTGGTTCAAGCTCAACATCATTTCTTTGAAATTGTACATTGTTGAGGTAGAGCTTTTGTCCAATTCCAAGAGAATTTACATCAAATTTTATCACTTCAGAATCATCAATTTTTCCTTTTTGATTTTTATTATTAAACTCGACCATTTCTTTAGAACATTTGCAATCGCTTTCAATTTCAATTGGAGTAACAGAAACGTTATCAATAAAATAATATGAATATTTTACGGATAAATCTTTTGCTCTGCGAGCCCACCTTGTTTCAGGATCTGACTTAAAATTTCCAATTGTTATGTATTCTTCATCACCAGTAGCAATATATTTTCCACATATTTCTACCCATTTTCCATCGCTATAAATAATATTGTTAGTTATGTTTTGAATTTGAGGATGATATGGAAAATTTTTGTTGAAGTCAACAGAATCAAGTTTATTTACAGACAAGTAAGCTCCAATACCATCAGTTGCAAACTGGCAATTATCGGCTAAAATTACATAAAACTTAACACAATATTCGGCATCTTTTTTTAATGGTTCAATAAGCTTTGCTTCAACATATTCTCTTCGGCAATTGTCGTTTGTTTTAAGTTCAAAATCCCATTTGGAAATAAGTCCAATATAAGCCTTACCTTCAAAAGCTGGTCTTTGTCCTGCCCAATTGAACGGAACTCCACATTTAGTACTACATTCATTATAATAGTCGGGTGTACCTGACGAAGGAATGTACCAATCTTGAACTAAATCCTGACGAGGAATTGTAGTGCTTGCTTGTGGGCATTTTTCAAATAATTCGAAACTTGGATTTGGAACAAGATTTTGTGAAAATAACTGATTAGCAGTTATTAGTAATATTACGATTAGTATATTTTTCATTTTAGGCACTTTTAACTTTAAATTCTATCTATTCAGTCATTTCGTATAAGAAACTATTGTAAGGATATTTCTTAGAATGAATTTCTTTAACTTTTTCGTATAAAAATGATTTGAACTCCTCAATATTTGTTCTGTCTTTTGCAGAAATAAATATGCAAGGATTATTCACTTTTGCAAGCCAGCTATTTTTTAGTTCATCAAGGGTCATGTATTTTGTAGTTTTTGGACCTTCATAAAAATCGTCGTTATCGGTAAATGAGTAGGCATCAATTTTATTGAAAACCAAAATTGATTTAATATCACTTGCTTCAATTTCTTTCAAAGTTGAACTTACAACATTAATTTGATCTTCGAAATTTGCATGAGAAATATCTACAACGTGCAACAAAATATCTGCTTCACGCACCTCGTCAAGTGTTGATTTAAACGATTCTACAAGATGATGAGGCAGTTTGCGAATAAACCCAACTGTATCGGAAAGTAAAAAAGGAAGATTGCCAATAACAACTTTACGAACGGTTGTATCGAGCGTTGCAAATAGTTTATTTTCGGCAAAAACATTCGATTTGCTCAACATATTCATAATTGTTGATTTCCCGACATTTGTATAACCTACGAGGGCAACTCTGACAAGCTGAACACGATTTTTTCGTTGTGTTGCCATTTGCTTGTCTATTTTTTTCAAATCTTCTTTAAGCTTTGAAATTTTATCGCGAATAACCCTACGGTCGGTTTCAATTTCGGTTTCTCCCGGACCTCTCATTCCTATTCCTCCACGTTGCCTTTCGAGGTGAGTCCATAGTCCGGCTAATCGAGGAAGAAGATATTCGTACTGAGCAAGTTCAACTTGTGTTTTTGCGTAAGCAGTCTGTGCACGTTTAGCAAAAATATCAAGTATTAAATTTGTTCGATCTAATATTTTACATTTAAGTTCCTGTTCAATATTTCGAAGTTGAGTAGGAGAGAGTTCGTCGTCGAAAATAACCAGACTAACGTCATTATCTGCAACATAGTCTCTTATTTCATTTAACTTTCCTGAGCCAACAAATGTTCTTGCATTTGCATGATCTACTTTTTGAACAAATTTCTTAATTGGAATTGCTCCAGCTGTTTCTGTTAAAAATGCTAATTCTTCAAGGTAAGTATAAACTTCACTGTCTGTTTGATCATTTCTAATTATCCCAACTAAGACAGCTTTTTCATTATTGGAATCGTTTAAGGTAGTTAATTTCATTTAAAAGTTGATGAGTTGAAAAGTTTATTAGTTGATGAGTTGAAAAGTTTATTAGTTGATGAGTTGAAAAGTTTATTAGTTTATTAATTCGATTATTCAAATGTTCTATTGTTCTAATGTTCTATTGTACTATTGTTCTATTGTTCAATTGTTCTATTGTTCAATTGTTCAAATGTTTGTTGTTTGTTGTTGCTACTTAGTTCTATCACTTACGTTTGTTTGCTATTTTTTGCTTTTTGTTTAGTGTTATGTGTTCAAGTTAACAATATAACCATATTGAATATAATTATTTCAAAAAGTATTTATTGTCGTTTAGTGCTTTATTAATTACACCTTTTAGATTATTGCCAGCATCAAGTATCATATTAATATCTGGAGGAAATGGAATAGGTTTAATTCCTAAATATTTTTTATTTTCGGGTGATAATGCGTCTATATCACCAATTGCTACAGCCCAAATATGATTGAAAAAATTATCGGCAGCAACAGGAACAGTTTTAATTACCTGACCTGTACTTGCCTGAATATATTCGAGTTTGCCTTCGATATGAGCGGCTTTTGTCATCATCGATTTTGTGACTTTGCAAGTAATTGTTTTGTATTTTGGTTTTTTAATGTCGTTTCCGAGTGAGTCTTTCATTACATTTCCTTTACTATCGAGATAATAGTCCCAGCCATCTTCAATTTCCTTTTTGTCAAGAGTAACATCTTCCTTGATTTTTTCTGGTGAAATATCAATTATTGTAAGGTTCATTTTAATTTTATAATCAATATTTGAGTATATGTTCTGATTTGTATATTGAACCCATTCGGAATTATATTTTGGAAGGTCAACATTAATTAAATTATCCATAAAATCGGGCGGAAGCTTAATAATTGTATTGTTCTCAGTGTAAACGAAAACCCAACTTAGCCCCAATTGTTTGGCTTTATCAATCATTGGGTCAACATCTTTATAATCGGGATATAAATTTTTAACTTTTTTAAACTCGTAATAGGCTTCACGAATTTTTATTTTATCGTTAGTTTCTAGTAGTTTTTGTGCATGTACGTAGAAATATTCAGCTGCATTTTTCTTAGCAGCAATAATTTCATTGTCGTAATCAACAGTTTGAAATGTAATTGTTCGACCATTTAAATTGAGAGGAAGAACTGTTTTAACAAGATTCTGACGATCTTTTAATAAAGAATAATTTTTATAAACTTCGTCCCAAACATCGGGTTTTCCTTCTTTTTTCAAAAAATTAATTCGGTCAATGTTTTTTTCATTAGCTAAAGGATAAGCTTTTTCAAGTATTTCGATGCTTTTAGCATGATCTTGCTTTTTGCGAATCTTCTTTACAGCTTTTTGAACTGCTGAATCGTACATTCCCTTTTCAAAATACTTTTTTGAGGAAGAACAAGATGTTAGGTAAATAGCAGAAATACAAATAAATACAATTAATAATTTGTGCATTTTAACTTAAAAATTTATATCACTAAATTAATACTTTATATCCAAAATAAAAATAATGATTTAATTGAACTTTAGTAATAAGTGAAACTTTCACAATAAATTATCCAATTATAATTTTTCAATACTCAATGAGTTAACCCATCGGTATAACTATGTCTCTATACATTTTAGTAAGTTATTTTATTTTTTTCTAACTGAAAAGAAAGGCAAGATTGAAATTTTAAATTCAATCGGATATTATTTTGTTAAGAATTTGTTAAGATATTTGATTTTTTAAAAAACATGCTGAATAACATGTAAATTATCGAAATATTACTATTAGTCCTAAAATAACCGTAAATAGTAGCATTGCTTATGCTGAATTGTAAAATGTTTACTTTTTGAGACTTATTATGTTAACAATTTATTAAAAAAATTTAATTTTCATATAATTAAGTATTAGTTTTGTTTAATAAAGTATTTAAGTAGCTCAATAATTAAAAGCCATAAATAACATTAAATGAATTATAGGTTTAGTATCAATAGATTACTGCTTGTTATATCTATATCAATTTTTATTGTTGAGATATTAATAATGATATTAATAAAGTGTTTTTTAAGTGAATTAAATTTATTTGCTGAAATACTTTTAGATTCGGGTTTGTTGATAACATGTTTGATTCCAATATTTTACTTTTTTATTTATTCACCAATGCGTCAATCAATTGATTTGCTTATTAAGTCTGAAGAAAAAATTTCAAAATCTGAAAAGTTATTACAAATAAAAAATTCTGAATATATAGCATTAAATGAGGAGTATGCTTCACAAAATGAGGAAATTAAATCGCAAAATGAAGAATATTTGGCATTAAACGATGAATTTCAAAAGAAAAATGAGGAATTAATTATTGCGAAATCAAATGCCGAAGATAGCGAAAAATTAAAATCTGCTTTTTTAGCAAATATGTCACATGAAATAAGAACTCCTTTGAATTCGATTATAGGTTTTTCAAATCTATTGAATAGACCAAATTTAAAGGAAGAGAAAAGAGTTTCTTATATTAATATAATAATTTCAAGCGGGAATCATTTATTAAATTTAATTAATGATATTATAGATATTTCAAAAATTCAAAGTAAGCAATTAGCTATTTATACTACTGAAATTAGGATTAATCCTTTGCTTGAGGAGTTATTTACATCATTCTCTCAGCTAGATATTGAAAATAAAGAGATTGAAATTATTTTAAACAAAGGCTTGTCAGATAATGAAGATATTATTTGCACAGATGAAACCCGATTAAAACAGATTTTAACTAATCTCATAAGCAATGCTTTGAAATTTACAGATAGTGGGAAGATTGAAATTAGCTATAAAGTGAATGAAAATGTAGTTTTATTTTCTGTTTCAGATACAGGAATTGGAATGACAAATGAAGATGCTAAAATTATTTTTGACAAATTTCGACAGGTTGGATATGATATAAAGAGAAAATATGGAGGAGCAGGGTTAGGGTTGACAATATCAAAAGCTTTAGTTGAATTATTGGGTGGTGA
>MEND01000190.1:17279-25486 GCA_001768975.1 Bacteroidetes bacterium GWA2_31_9
CCATATAAAACGGCAGAACAATGCAAACAGACTGATTCTGAAACAAAAGTAAATGTAAATAATCAAAAATTTATTGGCAAAACAATTTTAATTACCGAAGACGATACTTCTAATATTAAATATTTTAATGAACTGTTAGAAGATTCAATGGCTAATATTTTAATTGCAAAAACTGGAACAGAAGCTATAACCTTTGTAAAAGAAAATAAAAATATTGACATTGTATTGATGGATATTCAATTGCCTGATATGACTGGATATGAGACAACAAAAAGGATAAAAGAAATTAGGAAAGATTTACCTGTAATTGCTCAAACAGCAAATGCTATGCATGACGATAAGCAAAAGGCTTTAAATGCAGGATGTGATGCTTATATTTCTAAACCAATTAATTCGGAAATGTTATACAGTTTAATTAATAAGTTGTTAGGATAGTTTTACAGGTCTTAGTAAACACATAAAATCTTTTCTTTATCAATAACATTTTGAAATTGCTTAAAAACAGATGCAATCATTTCATCATTAGACGGTAAAATCTCAGGGTTTTGCTTTAGTAGATTGCCATATTTTGAGTTCCATTTGCAATTGTAAATGCTTTTTATAAAAAAATTACGATTTACATAACTTAGTTCTGATGATTTATTAATCGAAATATTTCCTGAAAGTATCGCTTCCTTATTGGCATAATAAAGTAAATCTTCCTTTTCGTGATAATGTGGTGGTATATAAATATTATTTCTCAAAAATAATTTGTCATAAGAATTATTCAGACTATAAAAACTTCTTTCGTAAAAGCTTGTATGCTTGAATTTTAATCTTCTGTTTTTAATTGTTGAAATGTTTTCAGGTGTAACAATTACATCGTTAATTGTAAAGAGTATTTTGTAATCTGAATTTTCATTTTCGCAAAAAGTATATTTTATCCATTTTGAAACGGAGTTTAATGAGTCAATATTTATAATATTTTGCAATAGATTTTCATTTAGCTCTATTTTTGAATTGTTTTCTATTTTTAAAAACACATTTACAATTCCACTATTTTCCGTAAGTTCTATTAATTCATTAATGTTTTTATAATCAGGGAAAATTAAGTCTAGTTTTGACAATAAATAATTAGCTTCAATGTATTTAAATCTTTCGTTGTAGCTTATTAAATTAGTTGAATAATTATATACAGAATCTGCAATAAGCTGTTTAATTGAGCTTAGTTTTGTTAAAGTTTCAGTTATTAACAAACTATTTGGTAACACCGAATTAGCTAACAATAGTTTTTCATTAATAATATTGAAATGATTCAGGTTTTTTATCCAGTTAATATTATTTCCTGATTTTAACTCTGAATGAAAATCATTATTAAATGAGTTATAGAAATTTTCAATTTGCTTTTCAACAGATTCAATAAGCCTTAAATTATTAGGATTCTTTTGGAGTTTTCTAACGTGATTTTGAAATGTATTATTTTGATGTTTGTTAATAACAAATGTCTGACAAATTGAAATGTAATAAATCAGGCATAACGAAAAAGTAAAGATTGTTTTCATAGTTTTTTTAACTATAATTAACAATAATGATGCCTGAAAAAGGAAAAATCTTAAAAAAAATTGAAAGTATTATTCGCCGATAATCTTCACCAATAATCGTTTACGACGTTTGCCGTCAAATTCGCCATAAAAAATTTGCTCCCAAGGTCCAAAATCAAGTTTTCCTTCTGTAACTGCAACTACGACTTCTCTTCCCATAATTGTTCGTTTTAGGTGAGCATCTGCATTATCCTCATAACCATTGTGTTTGTATTGAGAATAAGGCTTTTCGGGAGCAAGTTTTTCGAGCCAAACTTCAAAATCGTGATGCAAGCCTGATTCATCATCGTTTATAAACACGCTCGCTGTTATATGCATTGCATTTACAAGGCACAAACCTTCTTTTATTCCGCTTTCACGCAAACAATTATTTACTGCAGGAGTAATGTTTATTAGTTCTCGCCTCGACTGAATATCGAACCAAAGTTCTTTTCTGTATGATTTCATTTTTAAGCTTTTAAAGTTATAGTTACAAAGATATTGCATTTTTTTTAAGAGTTTATTAGTTGATAGGTTTAGATAGTTTGAAGTTATAGGGTTATAGGTTATAGGGTTATAGGGTTATAGGTTATAGGGTTATAGGTTATAGGGTTATGTGGTTATGGGTTATAGGGTTACTGCTTACTATTTACTGCTTACTATTTTCTGATTACTGATTACTGATTACTGATTACTGATTACTGATTACCGATTACTGATTACCGATTACTGATTACCGATTACAGATTACCGAATACTGATTACCAAATACTGCATACTGTTTACTGATTACTTCATACTGCCACTACCTACAAAAGCCATCTTACATCAAATTTCCCTCTTTCAATTTTTCTAAGTACTTTAGGCACTTCAAACTTAAATCACTAGAAAAGCTATGTCTCAAAAAAAATATAAAAATATTATTATCGAAAACGTTCTTATTGAGGATTATGCAGCAGAAGGAAAGTCAATAGCTAAAATTAATGATTTGGTTTATTTTATTGATAATGCTGTGCCTGGTGATGTTGCTGATATTCGGATTCAAAGAAAAAAAAGAAATTTTGCAGAAGCTACTGCTGTTAAATTTCATAAATTTTCAGAATTTAGAACTGAAGCTTTTTGCAAACATTTTGGAACTTGTGGCGGTTGTAAATGGCAAAACCTCGAATTAAGCAAACAACTATATTTTAAACAAAAACAAGTTGTTGACAATATAGAAAGAATTGGAAAAGTAAAAGATTTTGAAGTTCTTACGATCGCATTGTCGCCAGAATCAAAGTTTTACAGAAATAAACTAGAATATACTTTCACAAATCGTCGTTGGTTTACGAATGAGGAAATGCATACTGAAAACAGAAATGAAAACGGACTTGGATTTCACATGCCAGGAATGTTTGATAGAGTTTTGGATATTCAGAATTGCTACTTACAGCCTGAACCGTCAAATTCAATAAGGCTTGCTATTAGAGATTTTGCTTTTGAAAATAATTATACATTTTATAGTCCACGAGAACATACAGGGTTATTAAGAAATTTGATAATACGTACAACTTCTGTTGGCGAAACTATGGTTTTGTTTAGCTTTAGTGAAAACAATGTTGAAATGATTGAAATGATGTTGAATTATGTTTCTGAGAAATTTCCTGAAATAACATCATTATTATATGCAATTAATCCACAGGTAAATGACAGCTTATATAATTATACAGAAATTATTACTTACAAAGGTAATTCGCATATTATTGAAAAACTAGGTGATTTAAAATTCAGAATAGGTCCAAAATCGTTTTTTCAAACCAATACAAATCAGGCTTTTGAAATGTATAAAGCAGTTTTGGAATTTGCTGGATTATCGGGGAGTGAAATTGTTTACGATTTATATACAGGTACAGGAACAATTGCAAATTTTATTGCCTCAAATGCTAAGAAAGTTGTTGGTATTGAGTATGTTGACGAAGCTGTAAAAGATGCTGAAATAAATTCTGAGCTAAACTCCATTACAAATTGTACTTTTCTATCAGGAGATATGAAAGATATTTTAACCGAAGATATATTTAATATTCATGGAAACCCAGATGTAATAATTACAGATCCACCCAGAGCTGGAATGCATAAAGATGTAATTGACGTGATTCTGAAGTCGAATGCCAAGAAAATTGTTTATGTAAGTTGTAATCCTGCTACACAAGCAAGAGATATTGAACTTCTGGGCGTTAGATATAAGTTGATTAAAATTCAGCCTATTGATATGTTTCCACATACACATCATGTTGAGAATATTGCTTTTCTTGAAATTTTTGATTAGAATTTACGAATATTTAAAAAACATTAAAAAATAGAAAAAGGAGTATCAAATGAGGCAATTCTCATTATATTTGATGCTTGTATGATGAAGGGTTATTATAAGTTACTATATCTTCTTTGGGGATTGTTTATAGCAGTTGCATTCTTTATTAATGTATCAGAACATCAAGAGAATATTGAAGAAATTGCTTTATCAAAAGGGAGAACTTTGTTTAATCAAATTTTAGTTACTCGTCAGTGGAATTCTAAAAATGGTGGTGTTTATATTCCAATTTCTGATAGTATTCAGCCCAATCCATATTTAGATGTACCAGAAAAAAATATTGTATCTTCCGATAATATACATTATACTCTGATTAATCCAGCCTATATGACAAGGTTGATTTCAGAAATAGCTAATCGACAAAACGAAGAAAAGTTTCACATTACTAGCCTAAAACCATTAAATCCTAATAATAAGGCAGATATTTGGGAAGAAATTGCTTTAAAAAGTTTTGAAAATGGAGAATTAGAAGCATTTATTAAAGCTGATTCAGGTGTAGAATCAATTTATAGATATATGGCTCCATTAAAAGTTGAAAATTCATGTATGCGTTGTCATTCAAAACAAGGGTACAGAATAGGAGACATTAGAGGAGGAATAAGTATTAGCTTTAATACAAAACAGTTTGATTTAATTGCATTTAAACATGTCAGAGAGGAAATTATTTTTTATTTAATTTTCGGATTATTAGGATTTATTTTACTATTAGTAATTGATAGATTAATGGTAAAAAATATTAGAGAATTAAATTCTAAACAAAAACAACTTGAACAAGAAATTGAAGAACGAAAACTTACCGAATACAAACTATATGAAACAGTTGAAGAATTAGAGGCATCTTCACTTCAACTTTTTAAACAGAATGCTTTTTTAGATAAAGTTATTAATTCATTTTCATATCCTTTCTTCGTTATAAATGCTGATGATTATAAAATCGAACTGATGAATATTGAAGCCCAAAAAATATTTGATAATTCATCACACAAGTTGTGTTATAATATTATAAATAAACTAGATAAGCCATGTTCAAAAGGAAATGTAGAATGTCCAATAGAGAAGTTAAGGAATGGAGCTGATGTTGTTTCATTTGAAAAAACAATTAAAGTAAATAACGAAATTAAATATTTTGAAGTTAAGTCATTTCCTGTTTTAGATGATAATAATAAATTAAAAACAATTATCGAATTTTACTTTGATATAACAAAAAGAAAAGAGCAAGAGATTAAAATTAAGGAACATATCGAGGAATTGAATACCAAATCGAATGCTTTACAGGAAGCTAATTTAATGCTTCGAAAATCAGAAATTCAGTTAAAAGAGCTAAATCAAACAAAAGATAAATTCTTTTCAATTATTGCCCACGATTTGAAAAATCCTTTTAATGCAATAATGAATTCATCATATTTGTTATTAAAGCATGGGAAAGGTTATGATGAGGAAAAATTATTTAAATTTATTAAACTTATTAATACATCTTCTAATCAGGCATATAATCTTTTAGAAAATCTTTTGCATTGGTCAAGAAAACAAACAGGACGGTTAGTTAAAAGTCCGGAAATATTGGAAATATCGAAATTAATTGAAGAAGAAATATCTAATTTAAATAATTTACTTGAGAATAAACAAATTTCACTTAAAACTCTTTACTCTGAGAACAATACAGCTTATTGCGATGCAAATATGATTAAAACTGTTATACGTAATTTATTAACTAATGCAATTAAATATTCGCATCGAAATTCTGAAATCGTTATTTCTATTTTAGATACTAATGATAATGTCACAGTTTCAATAAAAGATAATGGAATTGGAATGACAGATGAAGTTATACAAAACCTTTTTAAGATTGAGTCTGAGGAATCGCTTCCTGGCACTGAAAATGAAAGGGGAACTGGTTTGGGTTTAATTTTATGTAAAGAATTTGTTGAGGAAAATAGGGGAGAGTTGACAATTGTAAGTGAACCTGAAAAGGGAAGTACTTTTTCTTTTACAATACCAACTAGCAAATTTTTAATTGAGTAACGGTAAGTTAATCAAAATAATCATTTTGACTAATCAATGTAGCTTCTTATCTTGAAATAACAATTCGTTTAGAAATCTGTGAGTTTTCAGAAACAACAGAAATAATATACAATCCGCTTGGTAGTTCAGAAATGTCTATTTTGGAAATTGGATCTGATGAATCTTTGCTATAAACTTTTTTGCCGAATAAATTAAAGATATTAATATTTATATTATGGTTATCGGAAGCGATAATGTTTATAAAATCATTAGCAGGATTAGGGAAAATCTTAATATCAAACTGGCTTGTTTTCAGTGCTTTAATTTCTGTTGAATTGCACATTAATACGTCAAAGCCAAAAGATGTAGTTAATGTAGAAAGCTCATTATATTGTTTCCATCCATTAAAATTTGTATAAGCAGTATTTACGCCTGAAGTCCCTCTATCTTCAGCAATATAAACAGCAAAAGTATCAAGAGGATTATTATAATAAACTTCATATCCTACATAAAAAGTATCTGTAACAGCAATAGATGCATGAAACCCTATTAATTTCCAAGTTGCTTCAGTAAACTCACTTATTTGAACATCTTTAGAACCTAATACATTGTTTGGTTTTGCGTTTAAATTGTCCCAAACTTTTAATGTAATATAACTAGATGGATTTGCCGAATAAGCTCTAAATATTGGTAAGTCAATACCATTTACATATTTCATAGAAGAAGTATAAAATCTATCAGCAAATTCGGTAAAGCCATATTCATTTTGACCAGTCCAATATCCCCACTCAGTATCAAAGTTATAAGCTGTTAAAATGTCTATATTTGTAAAATTTGAAAATGTATCGCATTGAACGTCAGAGTATGGGTCAAATCCGTTTAAAGTAGTTAGTCCAGAATTATTTGGGTCGAGCCAATGTTTTAATTGTTCTTCATTTAAAGGGTACTTATCCCATGATAAATCAAAACGATTATAATAATCATTTACAGAGTTGCCACATTGTGCTAAACCTCCTGTTAAATTTCCAATAATTCTATGATTTGCGTCAAATAAAGCAGAACCAGATGAACCACCTTCGGTAGTTCCAACATCCCATAGAGATATTAGCCAATGGCTATTATAGTCGTAACCTCCACCATAATTCCCAATTGTTTGAGAATCGAAATCTTTTGAGATTTTTTTTACATCGCCACTTGGGTGGTGAATACAAGTTGTATTTGCAGTTGCAGATGTTGATTTAGACCAACCAGCAAAATATGGTTGATAAAGCAATGGAGGATTAGAACTCAATTGAACTAAGCAAAAATCAAGTTTTGTAGAAGTGGCTTTTAATTGACAGCCTGAAATTGTTTTATTAACTAATCCATCTGTACCATTACAAGTTGGACTTTCATAATTAAAATAGAATACCCATTCATCAAATGGCTGTCCTGTACAATGGTTAGCTGTCAAAAACAAAGGCGTTCCATCTTGTAATGTGTTGTTAATTAATGTTCCGCTACACATATTTGTCCCACCCATAATAATTCTGCAAACGGCTCTTTTTTCTTTTTGCCAAGCAGAACCTTCAGAACAATTGATATCCACATTGCACGATCCAGATTCGCCATAAGCACCATCTTTATCTAACGATTCTAATGGCTTATATCCATGATTTATTTTGTAAATTTCTAATTCTCCATTAAATTCTGAATTTTTAGGTTCATTATATTCTATAATAATTGAATTTGAATTTATTATTGATGTTGCGAGTTTTCCAGTAGGTATTTGGTTTTTATTTGTAAAAGCACCTAATATTTGAGTTCTATCTTCATTATAAATAAATAGTTTAGCTCCGATTGGAATCCTAAATTTGTTGAAAATAATATTTAACGATAATGCACTCTCTGAATAGAAACCTATTCGCCAAATTTTTTCTCCATTTTCAAGTATTTCCCAAGTTCCTGAATTGTTTGTGTTGTAGTTTACTTCGATAGTTTTTGCAAATCTAAGTGGTTTTAATCCAGTGTTTTCATTTTTAATATCTTCTGATAATAATTTTGTATTATCAATATATGGTAGTAATATAAGTTGAACAGATGATTTTAAATCATTTTTAAAGCTTGCAGGTTTTCCGCCTTCACTAATTTGGGCAAATAGGCTTCCAATAGAAAAAATAAAAGCGATTAAAAGACTGATTGAATTTTTCATCTGTTTATATTTTAGTATTTGCCTGATATTGATTAGCTTAATGTTTTTGATTTTTGCCACAGATTACACTAATTTACACAAATTTGTCTCACAGATTTTTTTGAATTAG
>MEND01000191.1:0-8373 GCA_001768975.1 Bacteroidetes bacterium GWA2_31_9
ATTCTTTAGGGATAGGTCCTTTATATTATTATGGAACTGAAGAACAAAAAATGAATTATTTACCAAAATTATGTACGGGTAATCATTTATGGGCTTTTGGGTTAACCGAACCAGAGGCAGGCTCTGACAGCCGTGGAACAAAAACAAAAGCTACTCTTGAAAACGATATATGGACAATCGACGGAAGTAAAATTTTTATTACAAATGGGTCATCAGAATTAGCTCTTGGCTCTACAGTACAAGCTGTTACAAAAATTGATGGAGAACACAGAGAATATTCAACAATAATTGTAGAAAACGGAACAAAGGGTTTTATAGCCCAACCGATGCACGGTAAAATGATGTGGAGAGCATCAGATACAGCACAATTATTTTTCGACAATTGTAAAGTTCCTAAAGAAAATTTATTAGGAAAAATTGGAGAAGGTTCAAAAATAATGCTAAGCACACTTGATAACGGTCGATTATCAATAGCTGCAATGGGATTAGGTTGTGCACAAGGGGCTTTTGAACTAGCATTAAATTATGCTAAAGAAAGAAAACAATTTGGAAAACCTATTTCAAAATTCCAGATAAATGCTTTCAAATTAGCTGATATGGCTACAAAAATTGAGCTTGCACGTAATTTATTATACAAAGCATGCTGGTTGAAAGACAATAAAAAGCCTTTTGCAAAAGAAGCTGCAATGTCGAAACTTTATTGTTCAGAAATTGCAAAACAAGTTGCAGATGAAGCAGTTCAGTTACATGGCGGATACGGACTTATGAAAGATTATCCAATCGAAAGATTCTACCGCGACCAAAGATTATTACAAATTGGAGAAGGAACTTCTGAAATTCAGAGGTTGGTTATTTCGAGGTATATTGGTTGCTAAGTCTTAATTTAAAAATTATTTTATATACAACAGATTAATTAAATTTGTAATAAAAAAAATATGAGTATTCAAACCGAAAAACTGGGATTAATTGAATGGATATTACGTATTAATGATACCTCTATTCTTGAACAACTTAGTGAGTTTAAATATCAATATTCAAAATCTAAGGATTGGTGGGATTTATTAAAAAAGGAAGAATTAGAATCTATAAATCGTGGGTTAAAAGATTTTGAGGAAGGGAAAACTCATAGCCATGAATCAGTTCGAGAATTTTATGGAAAATATTTATAAAATTATTTGGTCTGACGAAGCTTTATTTAACCTAAAATCAATAATTGAGTATTTAGAAAATCGTTGGACAGAAAGAGAAATCAAAAAATTTGTATTTTTACTTGATAACCAGCTTAGATTAATTCAAATTAATCCGCTTCTTTTTCCTATAAGTAAAATCTCTACAGGATTGCGAAATTCCGTTCTTACAAAACAAGTTTCTATTTATTATAGAATTTTTGAAAACGAAATTCATTTGATTACATTATTTGATAATAGACAGAATCCTAAAAAACTTAAAAACAAATAATTTAGCTCAAAAAATGTACTCTCCAAAAAATATAATCAAAATCACCGAAACCCCACGAGACGCAATGCAAGGGCTAAAGCCCTTCATAGCAACCGAAGTAAAAGCCAATTACATAAATTCATTGCTTAAAGTTGGCTTCGATACAATAGATTTTGGAAGTTTTGTTTCGCCAAAAGCAATACCTCAATTAGCTGACACAGCTGAAGTTTTAAATAAACTTGATTTATCAAATACTAAAACAAAATTACTTGCAATAATTGGCAATATTAAAGGTGCCGAAAGAGCTGTCGAGTTTGAAAAAATCACATATCTTGGTTTTCCATTTTCTATTTCTGAAACCTTTTTGAAACTAAATATTAAATCAACTTTCAAGGAATCTCTTAAAACAGTTGAAGAAATTAACAATTTATGTATTAAAAAGAATAAAGAGCCTTTGATTTATTTATCAATGGCTTTTGGAAATCCCTATGGCGACAGGTATGATAAAGAAATAGTTTATTCATCTGTTGAACATTTGAAAAAAATTGGAATAAAAACAATTGTTCTTGCCGACACTCTAGGAATTGGCAATAAATCAATAATTTACGATTTATATGCAACACTTATCCCTTGTTATTCGGATTTAGAATTTGGTTTTCATTTGCACGTAACACCAACAGACTGGTACGAAAAAGTTGATAGTGCTTACAAAGCCGGTTGCAGAAGATTCGATAGTGCAATATTAGGGATGGGCGGATGTCCGATGTCGTCAAAAGAAATGATTGGTAATTTGAGTACAGAAAATATGGTTTATTATATTCAAAAAAACAACATTGATTCTAATATTGATTTTCAGGCATTTGATAATGCTGTAGATAAAGCAAAAATAGTATTTGCATAAACTTTATTAAATTTCTATAAAATTATTTAAATCTATTCTAAATAAGCTTGATTTCAAATGAAATATATTTTATATTTGAAGTCTTACTAAATAATCTATAATAATGGACTCAAGAATAGACAAATACCTAAATACCAACATAAAAGACTTAATTACAGAATTTAATTCTATACAAACCGAATTAGATAAATTCGAAATTGGTTGTGCTCCATGCAATTTAGGAACATGCAAATTAAAAGATGTAGTTGAAATTCATAATCTTAATGAAGTTGACGAAAAAAAGCTGATTACAAATATTTTCAAAATAATATTTCCAACCGAAACATTTGATATTCCACGAATTGGAAAAGATAAAGTTATTTCTAAATCGGTTTCAATTTCTCCTCCTATTAAACTGCTTGTCGATGAGCATGTTTTAATCAAAAGAGTGCTTGCCTTAATTCCAAGAATTACCGAAACACTTGATTTGAAACTAAAAGAGCATAAACAACTTGTTATTGATATAACTGATTTTATTCGCAATTATGCCGATAAATATCATCATTCAAAAGAGGAAGATATTCTTTTTGTTGGTTTTCATACCACTTTCGATATTATTGAAGTTATGATTGGCGACCATATTCTATCTCGCAAATATGTATCGGAAATGCTTAAAGCAGTTGATACAGAAAATACAGAATTAGCAAAAGAAAATCTTTTAAATTATTGTAATTTATTAACCGAACATATTCAAAAAGAGGATAATATCCTATATCCTTGGATGGATAGAAATATGGAAACAAAACAAGTAGGATTTATGTATTCTGAGTTTTTAAAAATTAACAACGAACGCCCTGAAATTCAGTCAAAATATGAAAATTTGACATCTAAACTAGAATCATTATATTTACAAAAATAACAACAAACTACAAACAACAAACATTCTTCAATATGAATAAAGTAGTAAAAAACGCACAGGAAGCAATAAAAGACATACAAGACAATTCAACCATTATGTTTGGTGGTTTTGGACTTTGTGGAATTCCCGAAAATTGCATAACTGCATTAAAAGAAAAGATGGTAAAAAATCTTGTTGCAATCTCGAATAATTGCGGAGTTGACGATTTTGGTCTTGGGATATTATTAAAAACAAGACAAATACGCAAAATGATAGCTTCTTATGTTGGCGAAAATGCCGAATTTGAACGACAAATGTTGTCGGGCGAATTAGAAGTTGAATTAAACCCACAAGGAACACTTGCCGAAAGAATTAGAGCTACTGGAGCCGGAATTCCTGCCTTTTTTGTCCCAGCCGGATATGGAACTGAGGTAGGAATTGGGAAAGAAGCTCGTGAATTTAATGGAAAAATGCACCTTATGGAATTAGCTCTACATGCCGATTTTGCAGTTGTAAAAGCATGGAAAGGCGATACACACGGAAACTTAATTTACAAACATACAGCCGCTAACTTCAACAATATGATGGCAATGGCAGGAAAAATCACGATTGCCGAAGTTGAGGAACTTGTTCCTGCTGGACAGCTCGACCCAAATCAAATTCATACTCCCGGAATATTTGTTCAACGTATTTTTCAGGGAGTTAATTATGAAAAAAGAATTGAGCAGTTGACAGTTAGTAAATAAAGTGTAAAATTAAAAAATCTAAAAAAATGGCACTAGATAAAAATCAAATAGCAAAACGAATAGCTCAGGAATTAAAAGACGGCTATTACGTAAATCTTGGAATTGGAATTCCAACACTTGTTGCAAACTACGTTCCCGAAGGAATTGAAGTAATTCTTCAATCAGAAAACGGACTGCTTGGAATGGGACAATTTCCAACAATGGAAACAGTTGATGCCGACTTAATTAACGCAGGTAAACAAACTGTAACTTATAATCCAGGTGCATCATTTTTCGATTCTGCAACCAGCTTTGCAATGATTCGTGGCGGACATGTTGATATTACAATTCTTGGAGCATTTGAAGTATCAGAAACTGGCGATATTTCAAGCTGGAAAGTACCCGGAAAAATGGTAAAAGGAATGGGAGGGGCAATGGATTTGGTTGCTTCGGCAAAAAATATTATTGTAGCAATGCAACATTCAAACAAAGGACAGTCAAAACTTTTGAAAAAATGCACATTGCCCTTAACTGGAGTTAGTTGCGTTAAAAAAATTGTTACCGATTTAGCAGTTTTAGATGTAACTCCTAATGGCTTTAAGCTAGTTGAAAGAGCTCCCGGAGTTTCGGTTGAAGAAATTAAAAGTTTAACAGAAGGAAATTTAATTATTGAAGGTGAAATTCCAGAAATGAAAATTTAAAAAATAAAAAACTGACACGAATTTACACTAAAAAGCCATAATTTATAATAAACACATAAAGGAGTAATTATAATGAAGATACTAGCCACAGATTTCACAAATTTTACTCATAAATCGCATATTTTTAAAGGCATTCGTGAGTCGCTTCGCTATGTTCACAGATTAGAAACAACCAAAGGTTGTTTTATCTATGTCAATTTTAAGAAAAAATCTGTGAATAAAATCTGTGATAATTAGTGCAATCTGTGGCAAAAAAAACCTTAACCTATTCAAAATAAGATAAATATAAAATTATAAACAACCGAAAAACATTAGTGATAATTAGTGAAATTCGTGTCCAAAATCTATTAAAATATGAACTATCCAAAAAAAGTAACATTAGGCGACATCACAGTACGTGACGGTTTTCAACACGAAGAAAAATATATTCCTGCTGAAGCAAAGATTTGGCTTGCAGAGCAATTAATATTATCTGGCTTCAAACATATAGAAGTAACAAACTTTGGAAATCCTGCCGGAATGCCTCAGTTTAAAGATGCCGACCAAGTTATGAAAGGCATTCGTTCAAGTAAAAAAATCAAGCATTTGATTGATAATGTTAGTCTTACATGTGTAACTATTCGCGAAAAAGCCGTAGAACGTGCAATTGAAGCTCGAAAAGGAGGTTACGGACCAGATAGAATTTTATTAATGGTTTCAACAAGTGAATCGCATCACAAAAAAAACAGTGGACTTTCACTCGACGAATATTGGAAAATGTCGGAAAAGTGTATTAAAGATGCTCGTGATGCCGGAATAAAAGTAAATGGAACTGTTAGTACAATTTGGGGTTGCCCTATTGAAGGACCTACCGAAATGGCAAAAGCTGTTGAATTTTCAAAACGCTGGTTAGATATTGGAGCATCAGATGTAGAGCATGCCGACCACGATGGAAGTGCCTCACCAGATAGAGTTTACAAATATTTTTCAATGTTAATGGATAAATTCCAAAAACCAGATAAACATATTGTTCATTTCCATACTACTCGTGGTTGGGGATTAGCAAATGTGCTTGCTGCTCTTAATGCCGGAATGACAAACTACGAAACCTCAATGGGCGGAATTGGCGGACAACCTGCAAATTTTGTAGATGGGGTTCCTGTTTCAGGTACAGGAGAATACTATTATGCCGACCCTTCTTTAACAGGGCTTGTACCAACCGAAGATTTAGTAGTAATGTTCGACGAAATGGGAATTGAAACCGGAATTGATATTGACAAAGTTTTAGAAACCGGAAAAATGGTTGAAAGAATAGTTGGTCGCAGATTACGTTCAGAATGTATTAAAACAGGAAGAATTCCTAAATCGTTGACTGGAAGATAATGTTTGTATCTTAACGACATAATTAAAGGCGGTAAATTGTATGAATTGTTCAATGTTTTTATTGTTAACATAAAATCTTTTATGAATATTTTTTTATAACATGCGGCTGATAATTAGTATATTGCATTGCGTTATTTATTTTGACATATCTGTGTCTTAATTTATGCTTTGTAAAACATGAGAGGATATTTTGTATTTTATTGTAAATAATTATTTTTGTAATTTTACTTAAAATTATAATTTATGAAAACATTTATCTTAAGTTTTGTTATTATTATCATTAGTATAAGAGGTTATTCGCAGGAAAGCAACTTTCTGTATACACATCCTGATTGGGAATGTATATTTTCTGATGAGTTTAACACAGGTTCTTTAGATCCTGATAAATGGAAGGCAAGCCAATGGACAGGAAGATGTTGGGAGTGGTGGAATCCTGCAAATATAGATTTTGGAGTAGAAGATGGGGATTCTGTACTAATATTAAATGCAACAAAGGATATCTGTCCATATACAGATTGTAGATATGAAGAAGATGGTGTGGAATATATAAAGCAGTATTCTGCAGCGGAAATTAATACAAAAACCACAATGTTTAAATATGGATATTTTGAAGCAAAGATTAAAGTACCATACAAGCAAGGCTTTTTTCCTGCATTCTGGCTTTCAGTGAAATCAACATCAGGTTTTGATGCTACATGGCCTCCTGAACTTGATGTATTAGAATACTCTGGCACAGGAGATTATGTTGCGACGGGAACAAATCAAATAATTGATTGTGATGAAGATGGTGCAATTGCAAATCGCAGTTATGAGATAGATAAATCAACAGAAGAACCATATAATAATTTTTTCATTTATGCAATGGAATGGAATGAGCATGAAGTGAAATGGTACATTAATAATGTTCAGGTTGGCTCAACCTTGACTACTGAAATTCCTCATGACTTCATGCGACTTGTTTTATCTCTTCAATTAAGATTTATTCCATCGAGTGGGCTTGGTGATTTAAATTCACCATTAAAAAAAATGTATGTTGATTGGGTAAGAGTATACAAACCAATAAATGCTCCTATTGAAGGTGATTATGATAAATGGGACCAAGTATGGCATAATTCAAATACAGGTATGTTGGGGGAATGGGATTTAAGAGAAGATGACATTAATGTTGCAGGGGATTTTGATGCTGATGCTGTTGATGAATTACTAAATATATCAGGTGATAATATTTATGCTAAATTACATAAATATGATGATCAGAGTAGTGTCTGGACAAAATTATGGGGGAATGGTGCTTCTGGTTTGATTCAGACATGGCAAATGGGTACAGGTGATAAATATTTATCGGGAAATTTTGATGGAGTTGCCGGAGATGAACTTTTGTGTATTGCAAGTAATAATTTATATGTGAGACTCCTATATTATAACAATCAAAGCCCCAATTGGTATTCAATGTGGGGTAATGGTGGAAATAGTTGGATAGGTGAGAATGGATGGAATACATATACTAATGACAAATATTATATATATGATATGAATAATGATGGGCGTGATGATCTTATTTGCTTTTCTGCAAATTCTATGTCTTGTAAGATAGTGACTTATGACAGTGGCTCTTGGACTACTTTGTATGGAAATGGTGGCGGAAGCACAATTGTGTCAACAACAGGCAATACGTGGAACATGAGTAGTACTGATAACTATAATGTTGGTGATTTTAATGGCAATGGAAAAGGAGATTTGCTCTTAATTAACGAGGTTACGGGTTATGCGAAATTATTTGAGTTTAATGATACTTATGGGAACAATGATTGGGTTTCATTATGGGGAAATGCTGGAAACGGAACAATAGGTTCCTGGAATTTTAGCTATTTAAGTCGATATTATAGTGTTAATATTGATAATAAAACAGAGCTTTTTTGCATATCACCTGAGAATAAATATGAAAAAACTCTTGATTATAATGGTTCATGGAACACTAGCTGGGGTAATGCTGGGAGTTATCAAATATATAATAGGGATATTTCAAACAACGATAAGTTTTGTTTTGGAAGATACTTATCGAATTCGACACAAGATGAATTACTTTGGTTAAAAAGCGCATGGAGTGAGGATTGTAATACCTACCATGCATACTTACATAAGCTGCCAGTTCTCGTAATCCTTAACAATAGAAGTTTATCAAATATTAATAAAATTTCAAAAGATAACGTTAAGGTTTATCCGAATCCTGGAAAGGGAAAAATAAAAGTAATTCCCACAATTGACTCAAAATATACTATTTCTATATATAATGGTTATGGTCAACAAATTTTTAATGATCAATTTTCAGAAAAAGGAATCGTAATAGATATTGAAAACCAACCTAATGGA
>MEND01000191.1:8388-21468 GCA_001768975.1 Bacteroidetes bacterium GWA2_31_9
TATGATGATACAACCAATATTTATTATGAAAAGATAATTAAGGAATAAAAAATGACCAAAGAAAACGCCATAAAATTATTTGAACAAAAGCAAGTTCGTACCATTTGGGACAATGAAAAAGAGAAATGGTATTTCTCAATTGTTGATGTAGTAGGTATTTTAACCGATAGTCCAAATCCAAATAATTACTGGAAAGTACTAAAACACAGATTAGTTAAAGAAGGTAGTGAGTTGGTTACAAATTGTAACCAACTGAAATTGGAATCCTCAGATGGAAAATTTTATAAAACTGATGTTGCTGATACCGAGCAACTTTTTCGTCTAATTCAAAGTGTTCCTTCACCAAAAGCCGAACCATTTAAGCTTTGGTTAGCAAAAGTTGGTCGTGAACGAATTGATGAAATTGAAGACCCCGAAATAGGATTTGACCGTTTAATGGAAACTTACCTGAAAAAAGGTTATTCCAAAGAATGGATTAATCAGCGACTTAAGAGCATCGAAATTCGCAAAGAACTTACCGATGAATGGGAAAACAGAGGAGTTCAAAAAGGTCTGGAATTTGCAATTCTTACTGATGAAATTACAAAAGCATGGAGTGGGTTTTCTACAAAGCAATACAAATCATATAAAAATCTGAAAAAAGAAAGCCTTCGTGATAATATGACCAATATAGAATTGGTTCTAAATATGTTAGCTGAAGCATCTACATCAGAAATTTCAAAAGATAAAAAGCCAAAAACATTTTTAGAAAATAAAAAAGTAGCCAAAAAAGGTGGTAATGTAGCAAAAGCTGCCCGAACACAATTAGAAAATACAACAGGCAAAAAAGTAATCTCTTCACAAAATGCAAAATCGTTAAAGCATAATCAGGAAAAAGAGATTGAAAAATAAGAGAATAATCATAACAATCAGCGAAAATCTGTGTCCAAAAAAATGAAAACAATCGGAATTATCCCCGCCCGTTACGCCTCAACAAGATTTCCCGGAAAACCTTTAGTTGAAATCAAAGGAAAACCAATGATTCAGCATGTTTACGAGCAAGCTTCAAAAGTGCTTGATTATGTTTATGTTGCTACAGATGATTCCAGAATAGAAAATGCAGTAAAAAAGTTCAACGGAAATGTTGTAATAACATCTGAAAATCACCAAAGCGGAACCGACAGATGTGCCGAAGCTCTTGAAAATATTCAGAAATCAACAAATAATAAATTCGACATAGTTCTTTGTATTCAGGGCGATGAACCCTTTATACAACCCGAACAAATCCAATTACTTGCAAATTCGTTTAACAATAAAAATGTTCAAATAGCAACATTAATTAAACAAATCTCAAGCGAAGAAGACATTCACAATCCGAATGTTGTAAAAGCCATAATAAATAAGCAAAATGAAGCAATTTATTTCAGTCGTTTCGCAATTCCATTTTTACGCAATAAAGATAATTTTTCAAAAACCATATATTATAAACATATTGGCATATATGGCTATAAATCAGAGGTTTTAAACGAAATTACAAAACTACCAATAGGAATGTTAGAAACTGCCGAATCGTTAGAACAACTTCGTTGGCTCGAAAACGGCTACAAAATTTTTACACAAAAAACTGAATTTGAAACAATTGCAATTGACACACCCGACGATTTGACCAAAATTAATCGTTGAGACGCATTTATTTAATAGATTTGCATTTCAAATCTTAAAATGTTTAAAAAAGCTTCTATATTATTCTTAATATTAAATATTCTATACCTAAGTTTTGGCTATTTCTTCGTTTTTAAAACAATTCAAAAATCAATAAAAAAAGAAATTAAGAGCATTTTAAAACAAGATTTATTAAAATTAGAGCCAGAAGTTTTTCGCTTTAAATCAGATATTTACACTAATCAGCCTGAAAATTTTAAATGGTACGACAATAATAAAGAATTTTTTTACTTCGATAAACTTTACGATATTGTTAAAACAGAAGTATCTGGAAACGAATTAATTATTTATGCAATAAACGATACTAAGGAGCAAATGTTAGTAAAAAACTTTAACTCCATAAATAATTATACTGGTACACAGCTTCCGTTAAAAGCAAAAATTCAAAACCTACTTTCGTTTTTACAATTAACTTATATTCAGTCTAAAAATACATTATATTTTTATTGTAATCAAAATATTTTAACATATTTCGACATTAAAAACCTTTACGAATTTCAATCATTATATAATTCGCACCATCCACCAAAAGGTTAAATTATTTTTCAATTCAACATTTTATTACTAAGATTATCAGTTTTATATTGATAATAAATTCAAAAGCTCGGTATTCTTTTGCAAAAAATTGATAATAAGCCATTTCAATTGCCACGTCCTTCAGGTCGTGGGCTTAATTAATATATGCAAATTCAGGGCTTTAGCCCTTTTATAAAAATGCAAGAGCAAAAAAATAGCAAACTATTGAAATTAATTGTATTAAATAATTTAAAAATTAAAATATATGAAACATATATATATTATAGCATTCTTACTGCTATATAAATTAACTTTAGCACAAACATTACATACTGATACAACTGTAATTACAATTAAAGAAGCTGTAATTTCAGCAAATAAAGCAGTAGAAACAAAAAAAACAGTATCGCAACAAATTCAAGTTATATCGGCAAAAGAAATTGAAAGCAATCAATCACAATCAACTGCCGACCTTATTGCAAATACAGGAAGCGTTTTTGTTCAAAAAAGCCAGATGGGAGGGGGGAGTCCTGTAATTCGTGGCTTTGAAGCTAGTCGAATTTTAATTGTTATTGACGGTGTAAAAATGAATAACTTAATATACAGAGCCGGACATTTGCAAAACATTGTAACTCTTGACAATGCAATACTCGACCGCACAGAAATCCTTTTTGGTCCTTCTTCTACAGTTTATGGAAGTGATGCTTTAGGTGGAGTTATACATCTTTATACCAAAAAACCACTTTTAGCTTCGGGCGACCAAAAAACTAATATTAAAGTCAATGCTTCATCACGATACGGAATCGTAAATAACGAAATGGCTGAACATATCGACTTTAACTTCGGAACTAAAAATTTTGGGTCATTAACTTCTTTCACTTATTCAAGTTTTGGCGATTTAAAAAGCGGAACAAATCAAAATCCTTTTTATACAACTGGTTACGGCGAAAGACCTTATTACGCTGAACGATTTAATGGAAAAGATTCATTAGTAAAAAATAGCGACCGTTATTTGCAAAAGCAAAGTGGCTACACACAATATGATATTTTGCAAAAATTCTTATATCAACAAAATGAACATCTTTCGCATGGCTTGAATATTCAATTTTCAAACTCATCTGATGTGCCTCGATATGATAGACTTACCGACCCAAAAGGAACAGGATTAAAATCTGCTGAATGGTATTATGGACCTCAAATCCGCCTTTTAACAGCTTATGATTTAAACCTTAAAAATCAAGAATCTTTATTTCAAGATATTCACTTTGGTATTAATTATCAAAGCGTTGAAGAAAGTCGTCATAACCGAAATTTTGGAAAAGATAATTTGGCACATCGAATCGAAAATGTAAATATTTTAGGTGCTGACCTTGATTTTCAGAAGCTAATTAAAAACCACAACATTAGATTTGGTTTAGATGCCCAATATAATACTTTGAAATCAACTGCAAACAGCGAAAATATTGTAACAGGAGAAAGCTCTCCTCTTGATACAAGATATCCTGATGGCGACAATTCAATGTTAAACATGGGAGCTTATATTTCTCATACATGGCAAATTAATGAGCAATTAACACTAAATGACGGAATTAGAGCTGGGTTTTCTTCTTTAAAATCGACCTTGATTGATACTTCTTTTTTTCATCTACCATATAATAGTATAAATCAAAGTACACCTGTTTACTCCGGTAGCATTGGTTTAATAAACTGTCCAACAGACGAGTGGAAATTATCTCTTTTGATTTCGACAGGTTTCAGAGTTCCAAATGTTGACGATATGAGCAAAATTTTTGAATCCTCACCAGGTTCTGTTATAGTGCCAAACTCTAATCTAAAACCTGAAAAAACAATAAATTATGAATTGGGTTTTACAAAAATATTTGAAGGTAAAACGTTGTGGGAGAATAATATTTATTACACACAATTTTTTGATGCAATTGTTTCTGATAAATTTCAATTTGAGGGCAAAGATTCAATTATGTATGATGGAACTTTAAGTCAGGTTTATGCAAATCAAAATAAAAAAGAAGCCTTTTTATATGGTGTTTCATCTAACTTAAAATCTCAGGCTGGAGAGCATTTTATTTTCTCATTAATGGCGAGTTATACTTATGGCAGAGTTAAAACTGATTCAACTGATGTACCATTAGATCATATTCCTCCATTTTTAGCACGTACAAAACTAACCTATAAAAACAAAAATTTCAGCTCCGATTTTTTTATTAACTATAATGGCTGGAAAAAACTTAAAGATTACAGCTTAGGTGGCGAAGATAACGAGCAATACGCTACACCCGATGGAATGCCAGCTTGGTTTACAGTTAACTTTAGAGCATCTTACAAACTTCAAAAATATATTACTTTACAAGCAGGAATTGATAATATTTTCGATACTCAATATCGATCTTTTGCAAGTGGTATTAATGCTCCAGGACGAAATGTATTTGCTTCATTAAAAATTAATTATTAGCTGTAGTTCTTGAATAAACTAATAAATGTTATAAAAACAGTTGGACATTTCGAGAGCCTCAGAGTTCAGCTGTTTTTTTCATTTTAAGCAAATTTTAATAATTCGTTTGATTTTTGCTAAAAATCAAGTACGTTTGTTATAATGATAAAAAATATAGCAAATATTATTTCCTTACTTTTTCATCCGTTACTTGGTCCTACTTATGGGATGTTATTTCTATTGAATTCAGGCTCTTACTTTTCATTTATTCCAAACGAGGCAAAACTAATTGTTTACTTGATTACATTTATCGGAACTTTTGTGTTGCCACTCACATTTATGCCATTTTTTCTTTATAAAAAGATTATTAAAAATATTACATTGAATGTTCGCAAAGAGAGGATTATCCCTTTACTTATTACTTCTCTTGCATTTTACTTTACATATTTCACAATTAGCCGATTACCAATTCCAACATTTATGAATAAGTTTTTTCTATATTCATCAATAATTGTTTTTGTCACACTTTTAATCACTTTTAAATGGAAAATAAGTACTCACTTAATTGGTCTTGGTAGTTTTACTGGCTTTGTTCTATATACTGGAATAAAATATGGTTTAGATATTTCTAATTTTCTAATTCTAGTATTTTTAATTAGTGGACTTACAGCCTCGGCAAGGCTTTATTTAAAAGCACACACAAATTTACAAGTTTACATTGGATTTCTGACAGGTTTATTCTCGTCTATAATTTTCTTTTGGCTACTATAAGTCTAAAAATTTGTAACCTACGCCCTTAATAGTTTTGATGTAATTATCTCCTATTTTCTCTCTTAATTTTCTGATATGAACATCAATAGTTCTATCTCCTACAATTACATTATCACCCCAAATTTTTTCAAGAATTTCTTCTCGGGTAAATACTCTACCTGGAATTGAGTTTAATAAAATTAAAAGTTCAAACTCTTTTCTTGGAAGGACAATTTCAGCATTATTTTTATATACCAAATATTTTTCTTTATCAATTATGATACTTGAGCCTACAATTTCAGAAGCAGATTCATCTGTGTCATCATTCTTTAAATCAACTCTTTTCAATAAAGCTTTAATTCTACTAACAAGTAATTTTGGCTTAATTGGTTTTGTAATATAATCATCAGCACCGGCATCGAATCCTGCAATTTGCGAATAATCCTCTCCTCGTGCAGTAAGAAATGAAATTATAGTATTGTCAAGCAACTTATTCTTTCTAAGCTCAATACAAGTTTCAATGCCATCAATTTCAGGCATCATTACATCCAAAAGAATCAAATTTGGAACAATTTTATCTGCTAATACTAAAGCATCTTTTCCATTACTACAAACTTCGACCAAAAAATTTTCTTTCTTAAGATTATAGCTTAAAAATTCAAGAATATCAGGCTCATCGTCAACGATTAATATTTTATACTGGCTCAATTTTTTTAATTTATTAACATGCTAAGATAATTTTTTTTTAATAAAAACTTGACATAAAAGAATTAATAACATATCTTTGTTTAGAATTAGTCTAAATAAACATAATAAATTTTAATATGGAAACTTTAACAAAAACAAAACACTCAGAAAGCACTGAATTAACTGGAAATTATCCATTTACCTTACCAAATCTAGAATATAGCTACGATGCACTAGAGCCATTTATTGATCGTCTTACAATGGAAATACATCATACAAAGCACCATGCAGCTTATGTAAATAATCTAAATAATGCTTTAAAAGGGATTGATGCAGAAAATAATTCATTAGGTGAAATTTTAGAACATGTATCTGAATATTCTCCAACTATCAGAAATAATGGTGGTGGTCATTATAACCATAGTTTATTTTGGAAACTTTTAAGTCCCTATAAAACAAAAATTTCTGACGAACTATTGAACGAAATCAATACCACATTTGGTACTTTTGAAAAATTTAAAGAAGAGTTTTCAGATGTAGCAATGAAACGTTTTGGAAGCGGTTGGGCATGGTTAATTGTTAATGATTCTGGAAAATTACAAATTATTTCAACTCCAAATCAAGATAATCCACTAATGAATGTTACAGCCGTTAAAGGTTATCCGCTACTATGTATTGATGTCTGGGAACATGCTTATTACTTAAACTATCAGAACAAAAGAAATGACTACATTATAGCATTTTTTAACATAATTAATTGGAAAGAAGTTGACGAAAGGTTTCGTAAATTCAAAAAATAATTACACCTTTGTATCATTATTTCGATCTGATGCTAGTCAGTAGAAATATGTTTAGCACCCTGTTTTAATGGTTTTTCAGGGTGCTTTTTTTTTACCCTAATTTAACTATCTTATTATTACTGATTTCTTAATCTTTGGCATAAGCAAAATGCCCGAATTTAATGGTTGCTTTGATTAAAAAAATAAAAAAAGCAAGCGATAAAGCTTGCTTTTTTCTATAATATTAATTTTAGAAAGCGTATTCTCCCAAAAATAGTTGCTTAGTTATTTATAAACCTTGTATTGATTCCTGAAATAATTGATTTATTATTTACACTTTCTATTATTGAAACCTCTCTTAAACTTCCTATTACTATATCACTATTTGTCCCTGAAAGTTTAGCATGAACTGAAAAAGTCGCAATATTACCTTTGTTGTCTTTTAAATTTACAAGCAAATTAACTATTCTTCCTTTAAGATGTAAATATTTATAAGCTTTCTCTAACTCTGATTTATCACAAACATAATCTTGTGCAGAAGTTCCAATTACATCTTCTCGTTTAATATTAAATATATCACTAATAGAGTGGCTTATTTCTAAAAGATTACCAGCTGAATCAATTTCAAAATATATATCAACTAAATTTTGGAATATTTTTTTATACTTTTCTCTATTTTGACCAAAAGCTTCACTATTTGCCTCATTTATTGACACTTCTTTACGAAGTTGCGAATTCATTTCCTGAAGTTTTAAGTTGTTTTCTTTATATTGCTTTAATAAGTCTTGATTATCATCAAAGATTAATTTTATTGCATAATATATATTTTCAATCTTATCACTATTCATTTTATCGAGTTGAATTGGTTGAGAGTATTTATCCCAAGCAACCTGACTTAACATTTTTAAAATTTCTTCTGTCTCTAGTTGTGACTGAGTTGTCATTCTATGAACTTTGTCTTGCAGAAGATTTATTAAGATTTCCTTATCTTTACTTTTAGAAGGTATTACTAATTTCGCATTATTTGAATAATTCATTCTATCTTTAACCATGAATGCAAAATGAAGTGCTTTTTCAAATTTATTTCTAATTACCCACGAATTAACACTTCTTCGATTTTTAAGTTTTAAAATAATTTCAGGAAATTTATTACTAACAAAAATATTTGTATTATTCAATTCCAAAGAAATATTTAATAAATCATTCAAATAATCAACCTCCTTAATTAATGATTTTGTACTAACCTTTGTAAAGTTAAAAATTTGATAAATAGAAGCCTTATTTAGACCTAATAGTCTAGTTATATGATTCTTGAGCTTAAATATAGAATCTAAACTACCTTTTGACAGATTACCCTTACACGAAATGTTAAAAATGTTATTATCAATAACATCAATACTACATGTAAAATTGTCTTCAAATGAAAAGCAAATCCAGTCAGGATTCTTAATTATTGAATATTCTTGATTATAAACTTCTATCGTTTCCTTATTTTGCCTCCAAAGTTCATTAAAATTGTTAATAGTATAGTTTCTCGAAAGTGAACCATTATTAATTTCTTCACAAATAATTTTTGCTCTAGTTTCAATGTCGGCATTAATAAGTGATAATCCAAAGTTAATTCCCTCTTGATTAGTTTTCTTTAAAATATTTATTATTTGCTTGTTTTCGATAAAACTAAAACCTGATCGAAGAGTTATTTGTTGCTGAAGTGAACAATTAGTATAAACAATTGATAATATTGTATTGTTTTCCTCTGATAAGTATTCTGAAATCAACAATCTGCTATCTCTACTTGCTTTTGGAAGATAAACAAAATCCCAAACCTCGAAATATTCTCTTTTGTTGAATCCAGCCTTTTCTGTAATTTTTTTTCTTAATTCAAACCCAAGCTTAATATCATCTATTGAAGCTGCTCCTTTAAAATCTAAAAATAAAAAACCTTCTTTAAAAGCTTTAATCTTAAAGTTGTAATTTTCAGAGCGATACTCATCTGCACAAATAAGTGTGTAATTCTTTTCTTGTTTTTCGGTTAACATCTTAGTTTTTTGTTTTTTGACGAACGATACTTAATAATTGACAAATATACGCAAAAACATGGTAAAGGTTTCGTTTTGCATGATTAAAATTTAAATATATTTTAATAAAATTTAATATCTCTTTAGAAATGACCTATTTATCTTTTCAAGAAAAAATGTAACTTTACGCCAAAATTTATTTTCCAGTTAATCAAATGAAGCAAAAGCTACTTTATATTTTCTTTTTTGCAGTTTCGAATTTATTTTCACAAGTTGACTCTGTTAATTTGATAAAATATTCAACTGATTATCGATTTAAAGACGGGATTTTTTTGACTTTTGAATATGTAAAGAGCAACTCTCCTATTCCTAAAACTAATATTCAATTTATTACCGAAAGTGATGATATAGATTATTATACGAAACTATTTAATCAAAAAAAAATAACTTATACAGATAATGGAAAAACAGTAGAGATTTCTTCTGAAAATGTTTGGGGTTTTAGCAAAAATGGTACATTATATATTCAATGGAACAATGAATTATTCAGAATTCCTTACATTGGGTCTATTTCGCACTTTATTGCAAATGTTACATTGTATAGAGACCGATTTCAAGATCCATTTATGTACGACCCATACTTTTCTTCATTTCCTCAACCAAGCTACTCCTCGAAAGAAACAAGGCAATTTTTGCTTGATTTTTCATCAGGACAAATAATTGAGTACAATGTTCAAAATGTTAGTGCGATTTTAATGCGTGATACTGAGCTTTTCGACGAATATAATTTATTAAAAAAAAGAAAAAAACGTCAATTAATGTTTTTATATATTAGAAGATTTAACGAAAGAAATCCGCTTTATTTCCCTAAAAATTAATTATTTGTAAATACTAAGTAGCGATTCTTCTTGTTTTTCCCAGCATAATTCTTTTGCAGCTTTTTGAAGATTTTGCTTCCATTCATTTTGTTTTTGAGCATCATTAAGCATGATTGTAATGATACTTGCAACATTTTCTATTTCACGAGACATAAGAACTTGCCCAATGTTATAATCCTGAACAATTTTCTTCATTTCTGGTAAATTTGAAACTAAAACCGGAAGTCCAGCTTGAATATAATCGAAAAGCTTATTTGGTAACGAATAATAATAATTCATATTTGAATCATCTTCTAACGAAATACCTAAATCGGCTGATTGTGTGTAGCTTGAAAGCTTTTCAAAAGGCACTTTTCCAATAAACGAAACCTTTTCAATAACTCCCTCACTATTTGCTAAGTTCTTTAAATATTGAGTAATGTCACCATCTCCAATTATAACAAAAATGGCATTATCAATAAACTTCATCGATTTAATAACAAGCTCAATACCTCTATCAATATTTAAAGCTCCTTGATAAATTATGATTTTTTTATCAGACTCAAAAATGTTTAACTGTTTTCTATTTTCAATATAATTTGGAAAATTCTTAATTACTTTAAAATCTGCATTATATTTTTTGTTTAGAATATCTGCTATTGATTCTGAAACGGTGTAAGTTCTTTTAAGTTTTGGAACAATAAATTGCTCTAACAACAACCATATTTTTTTTACGATTTTACGATTTTGTAGTTCAGGAACTTCAGTAAAATACTCATGCGAATCGTAAATAATTTTTTTACTACGAATTACTGAAACCATATAATTTGCCAACAATGTATCTAAATCGTTGGAAACTAATATGTCCGCTTTTTTAAAAAGTAAATAAAAGAAAAGTCTAATATTGTACTCAATATAAAAGAATGGCCCTTTGGTAAATAATAATGAAAATCTATGAGTTTTATAATTTCTATCTAAATCAAAACTATTCGGCAATTTACGACCTACCAAAGTAACTTCATAATTGTTATTAATCAATGTAGTTGCAACCTTATGAACTCTATTATCGGTTGACAAGTCGTTTATTACTGATAATATTACTTTTTGCAATGAATTATTTTTTACAAAACTATTTGATTTTTATTGTATTTCAAACAAACTTAAAAAATCAATTTTAATTGTTGCCATACAAAATTCATAACAAAAAGTTAAAGTATTTTTTTTATTCCTAAAATATTCTAAATTTGTTTTAAATAATTAATTTTTAACGAGTATGAGAGAAATTTTATTTTTAGCAATAATTTTAATTTTTGGGAATTTATATTCACAACGAAGAGTTTTGCCAATAAACGACAATTCAAATATTATTAACCTACCTGATTTGAATAAAAAAAATATTATGAGTCCTGCCATAACTACAAACTCAGCCAATTATACTCCAACGCAGTTAATACAGGATGTTTTAATAAATGGTTGTGTACAAGCTTCAAATATTACATATACAGGTGCTTCTGATGCAAGAGGCTTTTTTGATGCAAATGGTTCAAATTTTCCATTTTCAAGTGGAATTATTTTAGCGACTGGAAATATTACTACAGCCAGTGGACCTAATAGTTCTGGTTCTTCAGGAAATGATATTGCAAATATTACAGACTCAGATTTATATTCAATAATCAATATTGGCAACCCATATCCTCCTAGAACTGTTGAAGATGGGGCAAAACTAGAGTTTGATTTTATTCCATCTTCCGACACAATTGAGTTTAGATATATATTTGCTTCAGAAGAGTATAATGAATATGTCTGCTCTAATTTTAACGATGTTTTCGGTTTCTTCCTTTCTGGACCAGGTATAAATGGGACTTATTCAAATAATGCTATAAATATTGCTCAAGTCCCAGGTACAAATCTAGCTGTAAGTATTAATAACGTTAATAATGGCTCAGTTGGATCAAGTGGTTCGTCTTCTAATTGCACATCGGCACAATTAGCTAATTCGCAATATTATTATGACAATACTGGAGGTTCTGGACAAGCGATACAATATGATGGAAGAACTGTTCCATTAACCGCTAAAGCAATTGTGCAATCTTGCCAAACTTATCATATTAAATTAGTTATTGCCGATGTTAATGATGGGAGTTATGATTCTGGGGTTTTTATCGAAGCCGGCAGTTTCACTTCTGGAGGTCAGATAGCGATGAATAATTATAGCCAAGTAGGCGATGACAATAGTCTTTACGAAGGTTGTACAAATTATTATGTTTTTTCAAGAATTGACTCAACTGATTTAACAGATTCTGTTGAAGTATTACTATCGTATTCAGGAACTGCTACTCAAGGAGTTGACATAAGCATTTTTCCAACTTCATTCTGGATTCCTATTGGAGAAATATATGATACAATTTATTATGACGCTTTTTATGACGGAATACAGGATGGCGATGAAACAATAATACTTACATTACTTTCTGGTTGTCCATGCAATATGAATGCAATTACAGATACAATCAATATATATGACCTTGAAGGAATCAAAGGAGGGATTCAAAATGTTACAAATCAATTTTGTTCCCAAGCCGCACCCGATTCTATATTAATTTATGCTAACGTTTCTTTATCAAATCCAACTTATTATTGGAGTACTGGTGAAGTTTCTGATACAATATATGTAGATCCTATACCTGGCAAAACGTGGTATAATGTTACTATTTCAGATGTTTGTGGAAATTCAATTTATGACAGTATCCCAATTATTGTAGGAACTTTTTCAGGCATTAATATTGATGTTGTTCAACCTCAATGCAATAACGTTTGCAATGGCTCTATAAATGTTACAACAATTAGTGGCAACCCACCTTTTACATACGAATGGTATCCAAATGGAACATCAATTAATGGGTCTGCTATAAATTTATGTTCAGGAATTTATAAAGTAACAGTAACTGATTCTTTAGGATGTACACAGAAAGCTCCTACTTCAATTTTCTTAGAAAATCCTGTTATTTTGTCAACTTCATCATATATTGAAACAACTACAACTAAATATTGTGATGGTACTGGAATCAATATTACACTTAATACTGCTTCGCAAATTACAACATTACAATATTTATGGAATACATCTGAAACTACTTCAAGTATAGTTGTAAATCCTTCAAATGGAAATAATATTTATTGGGTTAATTTTCAAGATATTTGTGGAAATTCATTTACTGATAGTATTACATTGAAACTATCTGACATGTCGGTTCCTTCAGTTACAACAACCGATATTCTTTGTAATAACACATGTACAGGCTCTGTAAATGTAAGCCCAAATG
>MEND01000192.1:0-1013 GCA_001768975.1 Bacteroidetes bacterium GWA2_31_9
ATTTTCAAATAATTAAACCTGATTTTTCGGGTTCCTATTTATAATGAGTATATTACGATAAAAAAACATTAACTGAACTTTATTTGTCGCAGGGCGATTATAATGTTGCACTTATAGTTGCACAAGATGCTGTAAATATTGCAGAGGGTAATGAGCTTGAAGAAGCCGAAAATTATGTGAAACTTCTGAACATCAGGATAGATTTAGCACAAAACGAAAAAACTATTTTTGATATTGATGCACAGCAGGAGCAAATAATTCGTAATATGGCAAGTCTCGAAACGGAAACAGGAACAGATGCCCTTATTATACTTGAAACTGTTTATGGTGAAGAGTTTGCATACCCAATACTTAAATTCGGCAACGAAGCCCGCAGTATGAAGTTCAACAACAATGTTTCGGGAATTGATAATCAAAACTTTAATTCTGAAATGTTTGAAATTTATCCAAACCCCAACGATGGTAAAATGTATTTAGACTATGAATTAGAAACAGAAGGGAACTTAATAATATACGATAAAATAGGAAGGAAAATTTCAGAATATAATTTATCAAGTGGTAAAAATAAGCTAACTTTAAATAATTTAAAATTAGAAAGCGGTATTTATATCTATCGAATTAAATCAGGTTTAGAATTTATTAAAGAAGGGAAATTGGTAATTATTAAATAATAATCTAACTTTGATAGCAGTTGTAATATTTTACAACTGCTATTTTAAATACTTATGAAATGAATTTAAAATATTTACATATTTCGCTTTTAATAATATTAAGTTTTGCTTTTAATCAGCTAAAATCGCAATATATTTTTCATCGAATATATAATTATAATAATTATTATAATGATTATGGCTTGTCAGTTATTCAAACTTTAGATAATGGATATTTAACATGTGGTTATTCAATAGAGAACTATGATGGATTATTTGTAATAAAAACAGATAACAAAGGAGATACAATTTGGACTATAATGAATGATTTTTTTACATTAGGTGGTGAAGATGCTAAAAGTA
>MEND01000192.1:1030-4947 GCA_001768975.1 Bacteroidetes bacterium GWA2_31_9
AACAATAGATGAAGGATACAACGACAGACATATAATGCACAAACAAACCCCCGATGGAGGCTTTATTATCGGAGGCTATAATTTTGATACAACTTTAACATACACCCAAGTTTTTCTAATAAAAACCGACAGCCTCGGCAATATACAATGGCAAAGGGAATACGGAGCAGCAACCAAAAATGATAACTTGAAATCAATAGACTTAACCTCTGATGGGGGTTTTATTATCGGAGGTGATTATGAAAACACCTCAACCAACAGTTGGGATATGTTTCTGCTTAAAACCGATAGTTTGGGAAACCAAGAATGGAAAAAATCGTTTGGTTCAACTGCTGATGAATATAGGGGATATGCTGTAACAACAATTGATAAGGGTTTTATAATTGTAGGTGATAAAAAAATGACGGATAATTATTTTGACGGATATATTGTGAAGACCGATAGCATGGGAAATACACAATGGAGCAAAACATTTGGGTCAACAGGAGTTAATGAATATTTTAAAATTGTTCGCCAATTGTCAGATGGCACATACATAGTTGCAGGTGGTAAACCCGATTTATCTGCTTCTCCAAATGGTCGAAGGGGCTGGTTGTTAAAGATTAACCAACAAGGCGACAGTCTTTGGACAAAAAGCTATAACTACTACGGAGGTTCAAAACACACCTATGTAGAAGACCTAAACCTAACTAACGATGGCGGTTTTATAGCCACTGGTTATATAATAAACAACTCATTACCTGCCAAAAACGATTTATGGCTCTTAAAAACCGATAGTTTAGGAAACACCTGCACAATAAACACAAGCACTTATGAGGGTTGCTGGTCGTTTAACTGTGGTACAATAAGCTCACAAATTACAACCGATTCCGATACAGTTTACATAACACAAGGTGCAACTGTGCAGTTTGGCACAATAAGTAACTTCGGCACAAGTTGGCAATGGAATTTTGGCGATACCACCACAAGCACAGAGCAATATCCACAGCATAGCTACACTACCACAGGAATTAAAACAGTACAATTAATCACAAACAACGATTATTGCAGCGATACAGCGTTTTATACAATTACCGTTTTGTTGGATGTTGGTATTAATTCTACATTCAACATTGAACATTCTATATTCGATATTTTTCCAAATCCTGCGAGTGAGAAGTTAACGGTAAGCGGTAATCAGTTTTCGGTAAGTGGTAATGAGTTTGTTGTGTATGATTTGTTTGGCAAAGAAGTATTAAACAGAGAGCTAAAAACAGAAAAACAGTTAATAGACATTTCAGCTTTAAAGCAAGGAATTTATTATTATAAAATATTTAATAATGGAGAGTTGACCGATGGTGGTAAGTTAGTGATTGTGAGGTAGTCTTTACCGCTGATTTTTGAATGATTTTTGTGAAAACTATGATTATTTTGTGTATAATGGTATGGTTTTATGGTATAAATCATGCAAATCATCTTTGTAAATCAGTAGTTCAGACAATTGGAGTCTCGAAACGTGCAAAACTCGAAAGCAAAATAGATTTAATTGAAGCTCGATTAAAACAAATAAACGATTACAAAATAAATTATTATATCGAAAACAACGACGAAACTTCTGTTGTAAATCTATTAGAATCGTCTGATTTTTATGAAGATAAAAAAACACTTGCCAATATCTATATGTCGAAGTCCGACTATTCAACAGCACTGCAAATTGCTGAAGATGCCGTAGAAATAGCACAAAGTTCGCAAGTTGAAGAAGCCGAAAACTTTGTAAAACTCTTAAACATCAGGATTGATTTAGCACAAAACGAAAAAACTATTTTCGATATCAATACACAGCAAGAACAAGCCTTGCGTGATATGGCAAGTGTTGAAACACCAACAGGTACCGAAGCTCTTATTATTTTAGAAGCAGTTTATGGTGAAGAGTTCGAGTACCCGATACTTAAATTCGGCAATCAGGCACGTAGCATGAGCTTTAACGATAATATTTCGGGCATTGATTCTCAAAATTTTAATTCCGGAATGTTTAACATTTATCCAAACCCCAACGATGGTAAAATGTATTTGGATTACGAATTAGAAACCGATGGCATTTTATTAATTTACGATAAAACAGGCAGGATAGTTTCCGAATATAAGCTGACATCAGGTAAAAATAAACTTTCGGTAAACAATTTGAAATTAGAAAGCGGGGCATATACCTATCGCATAGCAACAAGTACAGAAAATTTAAAAGAAGGTAAATTGGTAATTATTAAATAATAATGTATTTTTGATAGCAGTTGTACAAATATGTACAACTGCTATTAATTTAAATTTTATGAAATTGAAAATAATACAAATTATATGTATTGCAATATTTAGCATTGTTTCCTACAATGCTAAATCACAATATGTTTTTCACAGGCTATATAATTATAATAATTTTTATGACTTTGGGCAAAGTGTAATACAAACATCAGATAATGGATATATTACTGTTGGTAATTCATTATACAATTTTGATGGGACATATATTATTAAAACAGATGAAAAAGGAGATACTTTATGGTCAAAGTTTTATGACTTTAGTTTAATGGGAGGAGATGAAGGAAATACAGTTTTCCAATTAAATGATAATAATTATTTAATTGGAGGTTGGTTTTATGATACAACAGAAAGTTCAAGGGATTCATATTTACTGAAACTTAATCCATCAGGCGAAATAGTATGGTTTAAACTTGTTGATGTGGGGCACAACGACCAAATTATTATGTTGAAACAAATCAACGATAATGCTTTTATAATGGGCGGTTATTTATACAATTCAACAAATACCAACACCAATGTATTCCTTGTAAAAACCGACAACCTCGGCAATATACAGTGGCAGCAGGAATATGGAGCAGCAGACAAAAACGATTACCTGAAGTCAATTGACTTAACCGCAGATGGAGGCTTTATAATAGGTGGCGATTATGAAAACACTACGACAAACAGTTTTGATATGTTTTTGCTCAAAACCGACAGCCTTGGCAACCAGCAATGGAAAAAGTATTACGGTACAAACTACAGCGAGCGCAAAGGCTATGCAATAAGCACACTTGATGGCGGATATGCTATAGTTGGCTACACTACTTATGCAAATGGCGATGTAGATGGCTACATTGTCAAAACCAATAGCAGTGGAACAAAAATATGGGAAAAAAAATATGGATTGACAACCAGTCCAGATGTATTTAAAGTAATCCGACAACTCCCTGATAGTACTTATATTGTAGGAGGTAGCATTCAAGATGTAAATTATGATCCTGCAATGCCACATGTAAGGTTATTTAAGTTAAATCAATTAGGTGATACAATCTGGACAAAAAAATATGGTTATTATGGTTTTAATGGACCTTATGCCGATATTTCTGATACATACTTAGAAGACCTGAACCTCACCACAGATGGCGGTTTTATAGCTACAGGCTACATAATAAATAATTCACTACCAGCCAAAAACGATTTGTGGCTGCTCAAAACAGATAGTTTAGGAAATACCTGCACAATAAACACAAGCACTTACGAGGGTTGCTGGTCGTTTAACTGTGGTACAATAAGCTCACAAATTACAACCGATTCCGATACTGTTTACATTACACAAGGAGCAACCTTGCAATTCGGCACAATAAGCAACTTTGGCACAGGCTGGCAATGGAACTTTGGCGATACAATCACAAGCACAGAGCAGTTTCCACAGCACAGCTACACAAGCACAGGAATTAAAACAGTACAGTTAATCACAAACAACGATTATTGCAGCGATACAGCTTATTATACAATTACGGTATTGTTGGATGTAGGTATTAATTCTACATTCTACATTGAAAATTCTACATTCGATATTTTACCTAATCCTGCCAGTGAGAAGTTAACGGTAAGCGGTAATCAGTTATCAGTAATTGGAA
>MEND01000192.1:4955-8858 GCA_001768975.1 Bacteroidetes bacterium GWA2_31_9
AAAACAGAAAAACAGTTAATAGACATTTCAGCTTTAAAGCAAGGAATTTATTATTATAAAATAGTTAATAATGGAGAGTTGACAGATGGTGGTAAGTTGGTGATTGTGAAGTAGTCTTTACCGCTGATACTGAAATAAATTCAGCACAAGTTTTTAGGGTGATTATTATGAAAACTATGATTATTTCGTGTGTAATATTACGGTCGTATGGAATAAATCATGCAGATCAAACAAATCATCTTGGTAAATCAGAGGTTCAGACAATGTATTAAAGCTACATCGTAGCGTAATGTTTTTATAACCATAATATTAACCTAGCAAACGTTTTTTGATGTCGAAAATAACTATCAATATTTACCCCATGGGATATGCCAATTAGATGGTGTAGTGTCAATATTAAAACATAATCCAACGGGGTGAATTTGAATGCTACAATTAACAAACAGGACGCTACTCTGTAGCTAATAATATGGATATAAAATTAATTTATAAATAGTTAGCTCCAATAGAGGATTTAAAAATTGAAAACAAAACATTTATAAAAGAATTGTGTAATCTCTCTCAAATTGGTTTTCTTTGTATATTAAATTTATGTTCAATTGAATCACAATCTAAAATATTGCGAAAACTTCAGCAATTACAAAAGGCTTAATTCTTTAGAGGTAAATATTGGCGGAATTGCATTAGGAGGAAATAATCCAATTCGCATTCAGTCGATGACTAATACAAATACACTTGACACTGATGCTTCGGTTGAGCAAACAATTCGACTGGCTTTGGCTGGTTCAGATTATGTTCGACTTACAGCCTCGTCAACCAAAGAGGCAGAAAATCTGGCATTTATTAAGAAAAAACTAAAAGAAAAAGGATTTTCAACTCCACTTATTGCCGATATTCATTATAACCCAAAAGCCGCAGAAATAGCAGCAAGAACGGTAGAAAAAATAAGAATTAACCCTGGAAATTTTCACGACCGAAACCTTGAAGTAAAAAAGATTTATAGCGATAAAGATTACGTCGAAGAATTAGAGAAAATTCAAGAAAAATTACTTCCGCTTATTAAGGTTTGTAAACAATATGGAACTGCAATAAGAATTGGAACAAATCATGGTTCTTTATCGCACAGAGTTGTAGGCAGATATGGTGATACACCTAAAGGCATGGTTTATTCAACGCTGGAATTTTTAAAAATGTTTGAGGACGAAAACTTTAAAAATATTGTTATCTCTTTAAAGTCGAGCAATACTTTAGTAATGATTGAGGCATACAGGCTGTTGGCTCAACAAATGATTCAAAACAACAGAATATATCCGCTTCATTTAGGAGTTACCGAAGCTGGAAATTACGACGAAGGCAGAATAAAATCAGCTTTTGGAATTGGAACATTGCTTGCCGATGGAATTGGCGATACAATTAGAGTTTCGCTTTCGGAACCTCCCGAAAATGAAATTCCGGTTGCAAAAAAGATTATAAAATACATTTCAGAAATTGCAAATGAAAAGCAAAATACTGAAAATACTTTCCCTAATTATTCTCCTTATGAATTTATAAAACGAAATACTTCAACTGTTTTACATTCAGGTTCTCAGAAGCAACCATCTGTTGTTTTGAATGAAGTAAATAATATAAATTTTATTGAAAAAAATTATTCCTTTAATAAAGATTCTGAAATATGGAATAAAACTGAAAATTCACCAGAATATTTGTTTCGTAAAAATTCAGAATTTCTAACAGATAATTACATAATTGAATCAGAAAATAATTTCTTTCAATTTATTGATACAGACAAAGTAATAGAGTACGATTGCTGGGAAAAGCTTAAATCGGCAAACAATTTAATCTTAATAATTTCAGGAAAGAATATTCATAAAAGTAGGTTGTTTATTAATAAGTTAATTGCTGAAAAGGTTAATTTGCCAGTAATTTTAAAAATTTCTACAGGGTTTAAAGATAAAGACCAAGCATTGGTTGAAACCTCAATAAAAGCAGGGTTTTTATTGGCTGATGGATTAATAAACGGTATTTGGATTGATTCTGACGATGATATTGAACTAACTCACAAAACGGCATTAAATATTCTTCAGGCATCACGTCAACGCTTTTCGACAACCGAATATATTATTTGTCCTACTTGTGGACGCACACAATTCGATATTCAAAAAGTTTCAGATGTAATAAAAGAATATACAAACCATTTGAAAGGGATTAAAATTGCCGTAATTGGCTGCATAGTTAATGGAATTGGCGAAATGGCTGATGCCGATTATGGTTATGTAGGAATGGGAAATGGAAAGATAAGTTTGTATAAAGGTAAAACATTGGTCAGAAAAGGAATTGAAGAGGATAAGGCTTTAAATGAACTAATTGCATTAATCAATGAAAGTGGCGATTGGAAATAATTTTTTCCTCATAAGAACATCTTTTGTAAGTTCTCAATAGTTAGTTTTATTTTTTGAACAATAGAACATTTGAACATTTGAAAAACGAATTTTTTACCTCATTGGATAGCTTATGTTGAACAATGGATGTGCAATAAAAGATATTATCCAACGGGGTGAATAAAAGAAAACACTTTCATATCGTGGGTTTTACTTCGTTATTCTTCATTCGTTGTTCTATTATTCTATTGTTCAAAATGACTTTTTCCAAGTTGTTATTGAGAAGTTACCATCTTTTTGAATAAAAATTGGAGTTTTGGCTATGTCCAATTACCAAGTCTTGTAGTTCACATTTTATTATTAACATTAACTTAATATAGACTTAATATTAAAGAAACATACGATTAATACATTCGTCACATCAAATTAACATAAAAATTAGTGATGAAAAAAAACGTATTAATAGTTTTGTGTTTAATCTTTACATATTCTGTAAAAGCTCAAAATCAAGTAGAAGAAAAAAAGTTTATTCCTAGTGGAACAGCTTATGCTAAGATTTATTCAAACTTTAATATTTCGATTCAAAATCCAGAACCAATTTATAAATTTGAACTTACGAGAGCATATTTTGGTTATAAATATCAGATGAGTGAATTTCTTTCAGCAAATGTTTGTCTTGATGCTGGAAAAACAACTAGCCTAGAGCAAATAGTTTATTTTAAATATGCTGCATTAGTTTACCAAAAAAACAAGCTCAATTTGACATTCGGTCTTATAGGTTTAGAACATTTTTATCAGCAAGAAAAATTTTGGGGCTATAGGTATATTTATAAATCATTTTTAGATCAAAATGGATTATCCCATTCAGCAGATTTAGGAGCAACTGTAAAATATAAAATTACTCCAAAAATTAAATTTGATGCAACAGTTAGAAATGGAGAAGGTTACAAAAATATGGCTTCTGATAATACTTTGCGTGCAGGTGCTGGTTTTACAATTGAATCAATTAAAAACGTAATTGTAAAAGCTTACTACGATATTTATCAAAAAAGCGAAACACAAAGTATGATTACAGGATTTGTTGGTTATAAGTTTGAAGAAAAAGCAAGAATTGGTGTAGAATATAATATGATTTTAAATAATTGTTTTAAAGCTTCAAACGATTTGCAAGGTATTTCGGCTTTTGCCACATATTCAATTTCTAAAAAGTTTGAAATTTTTGGGAGATACGATAAGTTATTTTCAAATACCATGTCAGAACAAAACAATCCGTGGAATTATAGTAAAGACGGAAGCACAATTATTGGAGGAATCCAATTTAATCCGATGAAACATGTAAATATTGCTTTAAACTATCAGGGTTATATTTTTGATGATAGTAAAAAGGAAAGGGTCAATAATGTTTTCGTAAATTTTGAATATGCATTCTAAAATTAACCGCAAGACCTGTTCCGATTCATCGCATTGGCGTTAATCTAATAATTAAATTTATACTATAATGCTGAATGTTAAAGATATACAACAA
>MEND01000193.1:0-232 GCA_001768975.1 Bacteroidetes bacterium GWA2_31_9
TCCCGACTAACAGTCGGGAGAGTCGCTGGAAAAGCAACTAAGCAAAAAAAAGGGAGCTTAGCTCAGCTGGTTCAGAGCATCCCGACTAACAGTCGGGAGAGTCGCTGGAAAAGCAACTAAGCAAAAAAAAGGGAGCTTAGCTCAGCTGGTTCAGAGCATCTGCCTTACAAGCAGAGGGTCGCTGGTTCGAATCCAGCAGTTCCCACAAAGGTCGCTTTTTGCGACCTTTTTT
>MEND01000193.1:288-1150 GCA_001768975.1 Bacteroidetes bacterium GWA2_31_9
GGGTCGCTGGTTAGAATCCAGCAGTTCCCACAAAGGTCGCTTTTTGCGACCTTTTTTAGTTTAGTAAATATTTGCGACATGTGGTTCAGAGCATCCCGACTAATAAGTCGGGAGGGTCGCTAGTTCGAATCCAGCAGTTCCCACAAAGGTCGCTTTTTGCGACCTTTTTTTAGTTTAGTAAATATTTGCGACATGTGGTTCAGAGCATCCCGACTAATAAGTCGGGAGGGTCGCTGGTTCGAATCCAGCAGTTCCCACACTAAAAATCAAACGGTTACATGAATAAAAAAATGTAGCCGTTTTTTATTTGCATACAATTTGCATACAAAACACAATATAAATAGAGAATAATTAAATTCATTTTCTGACTGCATTTTAATAATAAAACCATCGCAGAAAAATATAAAATAACATATATTTGTAAAATAGAAAATTCACAGCGAATAAATCTTAATAATGGAAAAGAAATTGGATATACTCTCCAATAATTACAATAAATTATTAAATCAAATTTCTGAAACATATAGCTATGGACATCAGAAAACAATAATAGCTGTTAATGCCAATATGGTTGAAACATATTGGAAAATTGGACAGCATATTGTTGAATTTGAGCAAGGTGGAAAAATTAAAGCAGAGTATGGAAAAGCATTATTGCCAAACCTTTCAAAAGATTTAACTCGTTCAATTGGAAAGGGTTTTAGTTTGAGTAATTTAAAAAGGATGAGGCAATTATATGCAACTTATCCAATTAGTGCGGAACTTCCGCACCAATTGACTTGGTCGCATTTGGTTGAATTATTGAAAATAGATAATCCATTAGAACGTTCATTTTACGAAAAATAAGCAATTATCGAAAAAT
>MEND01000193.1:1174-3809 GCA_001768975.1 Bacteroidetes bacterium GWA2_31_9
CTTGTGTACTCGAATTTCTTAAAATACCAGAACCGTACCATTTGTCGGAAAGCGATTTAGAAACAAGAATTATTGACCATTTGCAACAATTTTTACTCGAACTTGGTAAAGGATTTGCATTTATTGGCAGACAATATCGTATTCCTGTTGGAAATAGAAATCATTATGTTGATTTGGTTTTTTATCATCGTATATTGAAATGCTTTGTTTTAATTGACCTAAAAAAAGAAGAAGCAGGTTACGAAGATGTTGGACAAATGAATATGTATTTGGGATATTTCGAGAATGAAGAAAATACCGAAGGCGATAATCCTCCAATTGGAATTGTGTTAGCAAAAGAAAAAGATGATTTGCTTGTACAATATGCTATGCACAACTTATCATCTCAACTTTTTATAAACAAATACCAACTTTATTTGCCAAATAAAGAAGAACTTCAACAATTGATTGAAAAGCAACTAAACAATTTAATTTGAAATTAACAAATAAAAATTAGCATATATTTGCAAATAACATAGTTTTAACCTAAAACAAAAATATTAGCGATAGAAAAATTGTATAGATATAGGATTAAATTCTACGAATTTTTACTGATAAAAACATTTTGCAGACAATTATGAATAAGTTAAATATTAAAGATGAATTAACCGATTTTTTGCTTTATACTTCACCAAATGGAAACGTAAAGATTGAGGTAATTTTGAATAACGAAACCGTTTGGCTTACTCAAAAAGCAATAGCACAATTATTTGGTGTTAATGTCCCTGCCATAAGTAAGCACCTTAAAAATATATTTGAATGTGGAGAATTAATCGAAAATTCAGTTGTTTCCATTTTGGAAACAACTGCATCTGATAATAAAAATTATCAAACAAAATATTTTAATCTTGATGCAATTATTTCTGTAGGATACAGGGTAAACTCTTCACAAGCCACAAGATTTCGGATATGGGCAACCAATTTATTGAAAGAGTACATCATTAAAGGTTTTATTGTTGATGACGACCGCTTGAAAAACGGACGATATTTTGGCAAAGATTATTTTAAAGAATTACTTGAACGTGTACGTTCAATTCGAGCCAGCGAACGTCGCATATATCAGCAAATTACTGATATATTTGCCGAATGTAGCTTAGATTATAATCCAAATTCTCAAATTACCACCAATTTTTATGCTACGGTACAGAATAAATTTCATTATGCAATAAACGGTAAGACTGCCGCTGAAACTATTTACAATACAGCCGATGCTGAAAAGGAATTTATGGGTTTGAGTACTTGGAAAAACTCTCCAAATGGCAGAATTTTAAAATCGGACACTACCATAGCCAAAAACTACCTTACTGAACAAGATATTAAAAGTTTGGAAAGAACTATTGCTAGTTTTTTCGATTATATTGAAAGAATTATTGAAAACCACAACACTTTTACAATGGAGCAATTTGCTTTGAGCGTAAATAAATTTTTGGAATTTAACGAATACAAAGTGCTTGAAGGTAAAGGAAAAATATCGACTAAACAGGCAGAAGATAAGGCTTTTAAAGAATATGAAAAATTTAATAAAACACAAAAAATTGAATCAGATTTTGATAAAGCCATCAAATCACTACAATTGAAAAAGAAAGAAAATTAAAGAACAAATAACATATATTTGCAATAACATAGTATTAACCAAAAACCAAAATATTAGCGATAGAAAAATTGTATAGATAAAACATTATGGCAAAACACAAAACTATTTTAGTAAAAGGAACTGAAATAACAATTATTACAGAAAATAATAGTGATTTTATTTCAATAACAGATATGTTACAAGCCAAAGATGGTGATTTTTTTATTTCTGATTGGTTAAGAAACAGAAATACTGTTGAGTTTTTGGGTATCTGGGAAAGCGTTTATAACCCCGATTTTAATTATGGCGAATTTGCCATAATTAAAAGTCAGGCAGGTTTGAACAATTACAAATTAAGCGTAAAAGAGTGGGTTGAAAAAACAAACGCTATTGGGTTAAAGGCAACAGCAGGAAGATATGGAGGGACTTATGCTCACAAAGATATAGCTTTTGAATTTGGAATGTGGATTAGTGCCGAATTTAAAGTTTATTTAATCAAAGAATTTCAACGACTTAAAGAAGATGAAAACCACAGATTAAAACTTGAATGGAACTTACAACGAACATTAGCAAAAATAAATTATCACATACATACCGATGCAATTAAAGAAAACCTTATTCCAACTGAATTAACTGCAAAACAAATAAACTATATTTATGCCAATGAAGCTGATATGCTGAATATGGCACTTTTTGGAAAAACTGCTCAACAATGGCGTACCGAAAATCCCGAAAAACAAGGAAATATTCGTGATTATGCCACTATTGAACATCTGGTTGTGCTTTCAAATATGGAAAGTATTAATGCTGTACTTATACATAATGGAATAACTCAAAGTGAACGATTAAAACAACTTAATAAAATAGCAATTACTCAAATTAAGACTTTGTTTCAAAACAAAACAATTCAAAGATTAAAATAACATATATTTGCAAATAACATAGTATTAACCTAAAACAAAAACATTAGCGATAGAAAAATTGTATAGATAAAACATATTAAAATATAGCGTTTTAGCTAAA
>MEND01000193.1:3832-6383 GCA_001768975.1 Bacteroidetes bacterium GWA2_31_9
AATTTCGATACTCACAGGGGGATAAAGCGAAAACGCCTACGTCAAAGGCGTGGGCGTTGCTTTACTTTGTGAGTACGGGCTTGGACTCCCGCAGAAGCAAGTAAATGCAATTAGTCCACGCTGACGTTTTTGTGGAAACAAAAAAATAATGACGGAAAACAATTTCAAAACCACACTTGAAAATTTACTCAAAACCGATACTCGATTGGTTGATGAAAACAATGAACTAAAAGGAAACTCTATTCGAGATTTAGCAAACAAACACGACGAAAAACTAATTGAATTGCTTTTGAACAATGAAAAAGCGAAAGAACATTTCTTTTTGAAAGTGAAAGATGTTTATGTTTTCAAAACAAACGAGTTTAAATTCTTTTTAGACGAAAATAAAATTGATAATTCATACACTCAATACGAAAACAAAATTGGTTTAGCTGTTGGAAGTAAATTTTTGAAAGAAAATGAAGATGTTGCTTTAAATTTCCCTTTTAAAGATTGTGTTTTAGAAGGTGGACAAAGCACCGAAGATGGTTTGGATGTTTATTTTGAATTTAGCGAAAAAACAAGCAATTACGAAGAAAATCAAGCAAAAAGAAAAGAGATTTTTTACAACGAAGTTTTAGCTCGTGATGAAATTGACCGCCTTTTTGAACCAAAAGCATTTACAAACATTAAAAAATATTCTGCAAACGAAAAAGATAAAATTGATAAATTTGAACGTGATGAAAACGGAATAATTAAAAATAATCTCATAATTAAAGGAAATAATCTTTTAGCTCTGCACAGTTTAAAAGCAGAATTTCAAGGAAAAATTAAGTTAATTTATATTGACCCACCATATAATACAGGAAAAGATGGATTTCAATATAATGATAACTTTTCAGTTTCTTCTTGGCTGACATTTATGAAAAACAGATTGGAAATAGCAAGAGAATTATTATCGTCTGATGGAATAATTTTTATACAAATGGATGATAAATATAAAGATTACTTAAAAATATGTTGTGATGAGATTTTTAGAATAGAAAATTTTATTGCAAATATTATTTGGAAAAAAAGAGGTGGAGCACCAAATGATAAAGTAATTGGAGCAACTCACGAAAATATATTACTTTATTCAAAAACCGAAAAGTACAAATTATATAAAAAGCCGAGAACAGAAGAACAAAAAGGTCGTTATTCAAACCCAGACAATCATCCTAAAGGAAATTGGTCTGCTGATAATCTAATGGCAAATGTTAAAGGTGGAAGAGGTGTAGACAGTCTACATTTTGCTATTATTAATCCAAATACAGGAGAAGAACATTATCCGTCATCAAATGGGAATTGGAGATATAACCAAAAAACTATCAACCGATTATTAGAAAATGATGAAATATATTTTGGCAAAGATGGAAAAGGAAAGCCAAAATTAAAGAGATTTTACACTGACCTAAAAGATGAGGGTGTATCTATAGGAACATTTTGGGATGATTTACCACAAAATAATTCGGCAACAGCTGAAATATTAAAACTTTTTGGTTCGGTAAATGAATTTGATACACCAAAACCAGAAAAATTAATTGAAAGAATAATAAATATTGGTTCAATTGAAGGTGATATAGTTTTAGATTTTTTTGCAGGTAGTGGGACAACAGCATCAGTAGCTCATAAAATGAAAAGACAATTTATTACATCAGAACAAATGAATTATATTGAAAATGTTACTTTGAAAAGACTTAAAAAAGTTATAGAAGGAGAAAATGGAGGAATTAGTGAGGATGTTAATTGGAAAGGTGGCGGTTCATTCATATATTTAGAATTAGCAAAAAATAACGAACAAGCCAAAGAATTAATTTTGAATTGCAGTAATTTTAATGAGTTAACTGCTTTATTTGATGAATTATACAACAATTTCTTTTTGCATTACAATGTGAAAATTAAAGATTTTAAAGAAAAAATTTCTAAAGAAGAAAATTTCATTAAACTACCATTTGAAAAACAAAAAGAAATGTTTTGCAAAATGCTCGATTTAAACCAAATGTATGTAAATGTTAGCGAAATGGAAGATAGCCGTTATAAACTTTCAGAAAACGATATAAAACTAACTAAAGATTTCTATCAAATTAAAGATTAAGTAATTATGGCTGAAAAATATTTACACGAAACATTAAAAGCAAGAGCATACGATTTAGATATTCATAAAATTAAATCGGAAGAATATTCTTTTATCACCGAAAATATAAAATTTCCATTATTTGATTGTAATAAAAATGCAATTGAGAATTTTATAACATTTCAAAAAATAAAAGAAGCAGAACAAGAAACAAATCCAACTCATTTGCTATTTAATATGGCTACAGGTAGCGGGAAAACTGTAATTATTGCTTCGCTAATTCTGTATTATTACAAACAAGGTTACAGGAATTTCATATTTTTTGTAAATCAAAATAATATTGTAGGCAAAACCGAAAACAATTTAATAGAGAAAAATCACAACAAATACATTTATAATCAAACAATTATAATTGATGAAAAAACGGTAAATATTAAAAACGTAGATACTTTTTCAAAC
>MEND01000193.1:6397-19072 GCA_001768975.1 Bacteroidetes bacterium GWA2_31_9
TGAAATTATTTTCACTTCAATTCACAAACTACATAATGCAGTTTATCAAATACGTGAAAACGCTGTTTATTTAGAAGATTTACAGAAACGAAATTTAGTATTATTAGCTGACGAAGCACACAATTTAAACGCTTCAACAAAACAATCGCAACAAAAGAAACTCGATTTAATTACCGAATTAAAAGAAGGGGCAAGTGCCGAAGATGTTGAAAGAAGTTGGGAAAATACAGCTATTAATAGAATTTTGAAAAAAGACGGAAAATCTGAAAATGAAGAAAACAAAAACGTTTTGTTAGAATTTACGGCAACCGTTCCAAACAATACAGAAGTTGTAAATAAATATTATGATAAAATTGTATGCAAATACGATTTGAAAGATTTTTTGAAAGATGGATTTACAAAGGAAATAAACCTTGTTACATCGTCATTTGATAAGAAAATAAGAGTTCTTCAAGCATTATTATTTAATTGGTATCGTTGGCAAATCGCAATGCAGAATAATATTGAATTAAAACCTGTAATTCTGTTTAGAAGTAAATTTATTGACCAAACAAAAGACGAAAATTCGCAAAAAGATTTCGATTTTTTTCAAAATTTAATTCAAAATTTAACAATTGACGATTTTAATTTTATAAAAAAAATTGACGAAAAAACAGTTTCAAACTCAAGCGAAATTTATATTAAAGGAAAAAGTAGAATTGTTGATGTTAAAAGGTATATAAACGAGAAGCAGATTAGTTTTAAATATATTATTGAATATTTGCAAGATGCTTTCAAAAAAGATAATTGCATAATTACAAATTCAAAAACCAACAAAACACAATCAGAAAAAACTGACGATGAAACCAATCGTTTATTGAATAGTTTAGAAGATAAAGCAAATCATATTACTGCAATTTTTACAGTTAAACGCTTAACCGAAGGTTGGGACGTTTTAAATCTTTTCGATATTGTGCGAATGTATCAAGGTCGTGATGCAGGAAAAGACACAAAAGGAAATTCAAAAGCAGGAACATCAACAGTTTCAGAAGTTCAATTAATTGGTCGTGGAGTTCGTTATTATCCTTTCAAATACAACGATACAATTAAAAACAAACGAAAATTCGATAAAGATTTAAAACACGAATTAAGAGTTTTAGAAGAATTTTATTTTCACAGCGATAACGATGAAAAATACATCAGTGAATTAAAACAAGAATTAAAACGCCAAGATTTATTGCCCGAAAAAGAGAAAATTCAAATCAAATTTGATTTTAAAGATGAATACAGTCCGAATAATGAAGAAAGTGTATTTTCAAAATTAGACATATTTTACAATGAAAGATTAGACAATCCACAAAAAAGGAAAAATACATTAGCTGAAATTAAAACTGATTTTGATTTTGTTTTTAAAGTTGAGAATTTGACAATTAAAGAAACGAAAGTAATTTTTGAAAAAAATGAAGATGAAACACGTTTTTCGACAAAAGCCGAAGAGTGGCAAACGAAACCATTTGTTATTAATGATTTTGAAAAACATATAATTCGTAAAGCAATAAACATTCATTCAAAAAGAGATAATTCATTGTTTCGCTTCAATAAATTAACTGAAGAATTACAAATTGAAAGTATTGAGGAAATTTTCAAAAATGATTTTATTGGAGATTTACCAATAAAAATAGTTGTTTCAAAAAATATTGAAAGCCCAAGCGAATTAGAACAGCATATTCAATTAAATATTTTAGTTAAATTTTTCAATTTAATTGAAACAAAAATTAAAGAATACTCAAATCCATACATCGGAACAGAGTTTAAAGCAGTTTCTTTTAAAAAATACTATGCAACTTATTTAAACGAGCCAAAAACAATTTCAGTAGTTGAAGAACCTAAAAATACAGCACTTACAAAAGAATTAAAAGACGAAAATTGGTATGTTTTGGATAATTTTTATGGCACAAGTGAAGAAATAAGTTTAATAAATTATTTAAAAGGCGAAATTGTAGGAAATTTCAAAAAGAAATATGACAAAGTTTACATTCTGAGAAACGAGGAAATTTATAAAATTTATGATTTCAAAACAGGTCAAGGCTTTATGCCCGATTTTTTAATGTTTTTGAAAGATAAAGCGAGTAAAAATGATTTGTATTACCAAATATTTATTGAACCAAAGGGCGGTCAATTTAAAGATAAAGACGGTAATTTTAAAGATGGAAAAGAAGGGTGGAAAGAAAATTTCTTAAATGAAATTTCAGAAAAATATTCTAAAGGCGAAATTCTGAAATCTGAAAATAAAGATTATAAATTAGTTGGTTTGCCTTTGTATAATGAAATTTCAAAATCTAAATTCAAACAAAAAGTAAATGAATATTTTGAAATAGGGGTTTAATTTTCAACTCCGTATCTTCACTACTCTTTCATATCGCATTTTACCAAAAAAATAAAATTATGACTTTCAAAGAACTCGCAATTTTACAATAAAAGGAATTAAAGAATCAACCTCCGGTTACTTATGAAATGGCTTTAAAACAAGTAGAAGAACTCAATAAAGCAAGAAAATCAAAGATTAAGAAGAAAAAGTGGTTAAATTATTTTCAATAACCTAATTTATATAACGTTCACTCAATGTTCAATAGCAATAAAACCATACTTATTATCTGAAAAAGTACTTGTTACAGAATACTCTGAAATTAATTCAATAGGTTATTTAGACCATGTTCATACAAAAAGTACAATATCGGGACGGTAATGCTCTTTGCTTCCGGTTCGCATTACGCTGTATTCTTCGGTTACATGAAAAACATTATTCTCGATATTTTCCCAATCAATATATCGTAAAGTGAAACTTTTTTTGTCGCCATCAATGTTTTGCTCAAATGCTTTTCCTAATGTTAATCGCTCATAAGCAACCTGACAAGCAGCAATATAGCCTTCGTGCATTGGCAAGTCTTTGAGTGCTAAAATTCCGTTTTCAATATTTGCATCGCTGAAAATGGCTGTCTTGCTACTGCTAATTTATAATTGCAACAATGCTACATTAAGGCTAAAACGAAATTAGTTGCTAATGAAGCATTAGGCTGGAGTGCTTGGATAATGTTTTATTTTATATTGAATGGGCAAAATCTCTTGAAAAATGTTTTACGGAGAATAAATTTGCTACACATAACCCATGTACTCAAGTTTATAAGTTAATCGAAGAATTGACAAAATATAGTAGAAATAAGTAAATCAATATCATAAAATTCCTAAATTTGCCATAAATCAATTTATCCATGTCAGGCAAGCTTTATTTAATTCCTACTACAATTGGCGATTCTGAAATAGAAAGAGTTATTCCTGCTTATAACATCAATGTAATTAGTAAAATCAGAAATTTTATTGTTGAAGATGTAAGAACTGCACGACGTTTTTTAGCAAAATGTGGTCTTAAAGAAATTATCGACCAATCTGTTTTCTATGAACTTAATCAGCATACAAAAAATGAAGAAGCTAAAAAGTTTTTAGCTCCGGCTTTTGAAAAAATTGATGTTGGACTTCTTTCTGAAGCAGGAACACCTTGTATTGCCGATCCTGGAAATATTATTGTAAAACTTGCTCACGAAAAAGGAATTAAAGTTGTCCCATTATCAGGACCTTCGTCGATATTTTTGGCATTAATGGCTTCGGGACTCAATGGTCAAAACTTTGCTTTTAATGGATATTTGCCTGTAAAACCTTCTGAAAGACAGAAAAAAATAGCTTTTTTAGAAAAACTATCCTTTTCAAATAATCAAACCCAAATATTTATTGAAGCTCCATATCGAAATATTCACTTATTTAACGACATATTAAGTGTTTGTGCTGGAAATACTTTATTTACTGTTGCAGTTGATATTACTCAGGAAAATGAAGAAATTTATACAAAAACTATAAGCGAATGGAAAAAATTCAAGATTGATTTAAGTAAAAGACCTTGTATTTTTATGATTCAAAAAATCTCTTAATCTATGAAAATACCAATAAATGATACAACTCCAAATTTTGCTACTTTAAAACAAAATTTGATAGAAAACTTTTCTAATTATAGCTTTTTTGAAAGGAGTAAAAATTATTTAGTTGCAAATAAAAATAATGTAATTGGTGCAAATATTATTGTTGATAAAAAAAACATTTATGTAATTGGAAATATTCCTTCAAGATTTGGAAGTTTTCTACTCATTTTTATTGTATTATTGTTTGGAATTATTATTCCAATAATTTTGTATTTCATATTCATTCATTTCAAAATGAAGAGATTTGAAAAAGAAATTGCTTCATTTATAACTAATTTGAAATAACTCAACTTCAAACTTGAAACCTCAAACCTTCTTCATATATGTCAAAAGTAATAATAGAAAAACTCACAAAAGAGCAACAAACAGCTAGAGGCATTAGCAAATGGCCAATTTGGGAAAAAGAAATTTCAGAATTTGACTGGTATTACGATTCTGAAGAAGAATGTCAGATTCTTGAAGGAAAAGTTGTAGTTGAAACTGCAGAAGGAAATTTTACAATTCAAAAAGGTGATTTTGTAACTTTCAAGGAAGGATTAAAATGCAAATGGAAAATTTCTGAACCAATCAGAAAGCATTACAATTTTAAATAGAATCAAGCTGTTTAGGATTTTGAAAACCAAAAACAAAAATTGTATAAAAAAACACAAAAAAGGTAATTCCTGCTTGGGTTTCTAATGTATCTTCGTTAAGAAAAGATAATAAAGAAATTATAAGAAAAATATTGAATAGCAATATCTTATATGATTTTTCATTTATTATTGGATAAATAAATCCAAAAATTATTATTAAAAAACCAATAATTCCAAAAGTTATAATAAAAGTGAGCAACTGATTATGAGCTCTTAACCATTTATCCTGATTTAGTTTTGAATTTGACTTCTCATAATAAGAATTGAAATCTGTCTGAACATCGCCAGTGCCAACACCAAAATATAAATTACGTTTTACTAAATCATAACCAGCTTTAATATATTCGATTCGCTGTGCTGTTGATTTTCCGTTCGGGTTTTGATCTTTTAAAATATTATCAAACTCCCATACAAATTCATAAATCTTTTTTTCAATACTTACTTTTGGAAATTTAAAATTTGTAACACCATTTAATACAGCGTTTACATCTATATTTTTAAGTTGCCTCACTCCTTCTGCATCCTTTCTTAAACCCAATGAACTTAAATATCTGATTAAAGTATATCTAATTATTTGACCTTTAGCATCGAGCCGGTCAATACCAACATTTATTCTTTTTGCCCACTCATCTTCTAATTCTTTATGACAAACATAAACATAAATATAATTGCCATTTTCAATAGAAAGATTCAATGTATCATGATTATAATAATTTCCATTTGGTGTTTTGATATCAAGCTGCGAAAATTTCAATTCTTCTACATCATAAAAATCAGAAACAATACTCATTACATAATATGCTGAATAAATTACGATTAATAATAAAGCTGTAATAAAAGAAACTTTTAAAACCATATTTTTAGATTTTAAAAATGTATAAATAGCATAAATAAATCCTATTACTAAAAATATTATTAAACCTGTAAAAGACTGTAATATGAATAGGAAAGCTAAAAACCAAATTGAAACGAGAATTAAAATAATTCGAAAAATTAGTTTATCTTCTTTAAATGAGTAATATAGCAGTGCAAAAATTGCAAGATTAATCATTAACGAAAACCGAATGTGAGATATAAAAGATGACATCTGACGTACATCAGAAATTGCAGAATCTCCAAAACCCATATATTTGTAAATACTTATTAAAGTTCCTAGTAAAATAGCAGCTGAAAAAGCTAGAAAAATATTTTTTATTTGTTTATAATTTAAGGTATTACTAGTTCCAATTATTATTGGCAAAACTAAAATAGGAAGCTTAACTCTCAAATCGTTATATGCATATTGAAAATCGGTGGTATTTATTAACCATACAATATGAACAAGAAAAATTGATGAAAAAATCAGAAGACTTTTTCGAGAAAATAATATTTTAAATTTTTCTTTAAAGTTTAACTCAAGTATCCAGTTTAACAATAAAATTATTTGCGAAACACTCATCATAAATACTGATAGAGGCATACTTGCAGCTAGTAAGAAAAGTCCTATCAAATATATTTTATTATGAATTTCCTTACTTAAAATCATTATTGAATATTATTTTAACTTGCAATAAACGTTATTTGGAAGATTTTATTTTATGAAAACAAAAAAGGTTCAGAAAATCTGAACCTTTGTCATATAATTTTATTGATTTAATTATTTAGCAACAGCATCTTCCATAATAACTTCATAAAAATAACCCATTCCTAAATCCTTATCTAAAGTAATTTTTCCTTCTAAAGATAATGTATCTCCAACAGCAACTATTTCTAAAGTAGTAATTGTTAAATCATATTTACCGTCACCGTCGGTTCCATCTTGTAAATGAATCCAGTTTTTATTCATAATACCTTCGCTGAATTTTACAACTACACCATTAACTTTTACTGATTTATCAGCATAATTTTTCTTGTTAGTAAAAAGCTCTCCAATAGTAATAGCTCCTTCAACAGGGGTCAATGTTCCAACAACTTTTTCAAGATTTTTTGCAGCTGCATGTGCAGTTTGAGAAACCTCCTTTTGTTCAGCATTTTTATCAATAGGATTTGTACTTAAACCTTCAAGAAAAAGAATATTGTCAAAAGTTCTTTTTAAATCCTTACTTTCGAAATTATTCATTACTAGTCCTCCTTCATAATAATAAGTATCTCCTACTTTAGCGTCCATAGTAGGAATAGCAAACCACTGATCTTTATCTCCAACTGTACCATTAACATAGGTATATTCACCTGTTTGCAAAACTTCTTTCACAATAATTTTATTATTATCGGTTTCATTAGCTTTTTCGGCAGTTTTGTTATTACAAGAAACTATTACAAATAGTAGTGCGATTGCAGTTATTAAAATCTTCATTTTTTTTAATATTTTTAGTTAAAATTCTCGCCAAAAGTACTTATTAATTTTAATTTTCAATAATGAATATATTCCATATTGCATATTGTAAAACATTTTGACAATTTTTAACATTGCTAATGAGCTCATTACAAAACGCATAAAAACATTGCGATTTAAAGTTATCAATATTAATAAATACTTAAATATTCAATTGATTAATTTTTCTAATTTTGGATTCTTTTTTTATGTTTTTAATATAAATTTAACAGAATTAGATAATTATGAACAATATTTTTAAAATTATTTCATCTTCAAAAATTACTTTCATTTTGCTTGTTATTTTGACATTTGCAATGGCAATAGCAACCTTTGTTGAAGACAGATACGACACACTTACAGCTAAATTACTAATATACAATGCTAAATGGTTTGAATTAGTTTTAGTATTGTTAGTTTTCAACTTAATTGGAAACATATTGAAATATAAATTATTTACATTAAAAAAATCAGCAGTTTTATTAATGCATATTTCATTTATATTAATGATAATTGGAGCAGGAGTTACTAGATATACTGGATTTGAAGGCAGTATGCATATACGAGAAGGTGAAGTTTCAAATGTCATTTATACATCTGATCCACATTTTTCAATTAAGGAAGTTGACAAGGTTTGGAGTTTTCCAATTTTTATCAGCGATTATTCACAAGAATCTTTTGATGTTAAATTTGAAACTAAAAGCAATGAAACTATCAGAGTTAAAATGAAGGAATTTCTAAAGAATGCAGTTGAAGTTTTTAAAGAAAATTCTGAAGGAGGAAAAAATATTTTAGAAATAACTCTAGCAGGCTCAGGCAAAAAGATTTATATAAACTCAGGAGATAAAAAAGAAATTGAAAACATTCTTATTGCCTATAATACTGATGCAGAACCCAATTATTTAAAAATTTACGACGAAAATGGGAAGTTAATGATTAAAACTCCTGAAAATATAATTAGGTCAAATATGTCTTCCACTGAAACAGATACACTATATAGTGACTCTTTATATGAATTTACTGATCAAAAAGTATATGCAACTACTAAGATGATGTTTTTATTTTCAAAGTTTTATAAAAGTGCTACTAAAGAAGTTGTTGCAGGAAAACCTGGCGAAAAAGGAATGGATGCAATGGTAGTTGATGTTGAGCATAATGGTAAAAATTATAATGCTACAGTTTTTGGTGGAGCAGGATATTTAGCACAATATCAAAATATTGATATTGACGGTTTAAATTTAAGCTTGTCATTTGGTGAAACTGAATTGGAATTACCATTTTCAATATACCTTAGAGATTTTATTTTAGAAAGATATCCTGGCTCAATGAGTCCCTCTTCTTATGCAAGTGAAGTTACTTTAAAAGATTCTAGGAATAATCTTAATGAAGAACATCGAATTTTTATGAATAATGTGTTAGATCATGATGGTTACAGATTTTTTCAATCTTCTTATGATAGAGATGAAAAAGGTACAGTTCTTTCTGTAAATCACGATTTCTTAGGAACTTGGATTACATATATTGCTTACATAATTCTTTGTATTGGATTTATTCTAACATTATTTAATAAAACATCAAGATTTGTTTTTCTAAGTAAACAAATTGCAGACATTCAAAAGCTTAGAAAAGCTGGAATTACATCAATTATAATTTTATTATTCTCAACATTTTCTTTTTCACAATCAGGTAATTCACCTGTTATTTCAGCCGAACATGCCGAAAAAGCAGGGCATTTACTTGTTCAAACCTATGATGGACGAATTGAGCCACTTCATACTCTTGCAATTGATATAATGCACAAAATTTCTCGAAAAGACAAGTTTGAGCTTGAAGGAAAAGGCACTATCAATAATATGCAAGCATTTATTGACATGGTTATAGATGCTGAATACTGGAAAAATCAAAAAATAATCTACGTAAAAGAGCAGTCTGTCAGAGATATTTTAGGCGTTAAAGAAAAATATGCTTCATACTACGATTTCTTTGATGGAATGCAGAGATACAAACTTACTGAATACGCAGAAAGTGCTTTCAGAAAAAAACAATCAGAACAAAATACTTTCGATAAAGAAATTATCAAAGTTGACGAAAGAATAAATATTTGTATGATGGTTTATGATGCTTCATTTATTAAAATTTTCCCTTCTCAAAGTGGAAATAGTAGTAATTGGGGTTGCTGGACTGACTCAATGGCATACTATCCATTACCAGTAAGTTACAAAGTTATTAACGATGATTTAAAGCTAAAACCACTTAGTTTTAGAAATATGCTAAGTGCATATTTTTCAGAGTTAACGATTGCATCTAAAAATGGAAATTATTCTAAAGCTGATAAAATAATTGGATATATTGAAAGTATTCAACGAAGTAGCTCAATTGCAAATCAATTACCAACTGATTCACAAATAGATTTTGAAATAGTTTATAATAAATCAAACATATTTGTTTTACTACGAAATATATATGGAATACTAAGTTTTATTCTATTAATTCTAGCTTTTGTCGATAATTTAAGAGAAAAATCAAGTAAGCTAGTAAAACGCATGCTTACATTTTTCATAGTTCTATTAGGGCTTGCATTTTTATATCATACTTATGGAATGATTTTAAGATGGTACTTATCAGGTCATGCTCCTTGGAGTAATGGATACGAAGCATTATTATTAGTTGCTTGGGGTGCAATTTTAGGAGGATTTTATTTTATTAAAAGCTCAAAAATCACTATTGCTTCAACAGCTCTTTTAGCATTTTTCATGTTAATGACAGCTGGACATAGCAGTTACGATCCTCAATTAACTAATTTACAGCCTGTTTTAAAATCATATTGGTTAATTATTCACGTTGCTACTTTAACAATTAGTTATAGCTTCCTTGGCTCAGGATTAATTTTAGGATTAATTAATATGATGCTTTATATATTTAAAAATATACGAAATGCTACACGCCTTAATTTAGTTATCAAGGAATTAACTTATATTAATGAAATGAATTTGATTCTTGGAATTGGCTTGGCAACTATTGGAACTTTTCTTGGTGGTGTTTGGGCAAACGAATCGTGGGGACGTTATTGGGGCTGGGATGCTAAAGAAACTTGGGCATTAATTATAGTAACTACATATACAATTATTTTGCATTTAAGATTTATTCCAAAAATGAAAAGCTTATATATTTTTAATGTCAGTTCAATTATTGGCTTTGGAAGTGTTTTGATGACATTTATTGGAGTAAATTATTACTTATCGAAAGGAATGCATAGCTATGGACAAGGTGATACTCCAATTTTTCCTATATGGGCATGGGTTTTTATAATATCTATTGTGTTAGTGATGGTATTTGCAGGAATCAAAGAAGGTAATTCCAAAAATAAAGCATAACCTCATAAAAACTGTTGTAGTTTTATATTTTGAAACTCCAAGCTTCAAATTTCAAGAGTAACTGCTATAATTTGGGATTTGGAGCTTTGAATTTTTAACTTTGGGCTTTAGAAAAATAATTTACTGTAATATTTAAACTATAAATCGACTATGTATTTGATTGTTGATAGTGGTTCGTCTAAAACCGACTGGGTTTTAATTGGTAATAATAAGCAACTTACGAACTTTAATACTATTGGATTAAATCCGTATTTTACAGATTCTAAAAAAGTTTCAGAAACTATTAAATCAAATATTTCAATTGATTATATTAATCAAATTGATAAAGTATTTTTTTATGGTGCTGGTTGTTCTAATGCTGAAAAATGTGAAGTAATAAAGTCTGGGATTCATTCAATAATTAAAAATGCTGAAATTTCAGTGGAGTCTGATTTGCTGGGGGCTGCGAGAGCATTATTTAAAAATGATATTGGAATTGCAGTAATTCTTGGAACAGGTTCAAATGCTGGATTTTATAATGGAAAAGAAATTTCAAAGACTTTTGGTTCATTCGGATATATTCTTGGAGATGAAGGAAGTGGCACTAATTTAGGTTTAAATTTATTGAAATCGTATTTAAATCAGGAAATGCCTAAAAGTATTTCAGAAAAGCTAGAAAAACAATACAAGCTATCAAAATCAGAAATACTTGAAAATGTTTACAAAAAACCATTTCCAAACAGATATTTAGCAGGTTTTACGAAATTTTTACTTGAAAATATTGAAGATGATTTTATTTACAGCTTAGTTTATAATTCGTTTTTAAGCTTTTTAATTAAGCAAATTGGAAAGTATGATAAAAACGAAACTGTAAGCATTCGTTTTACTGGTTCAATTGCTTTTTATTTTAAAGATATTTTAATAAAAGTTGCATCTCATTTAAATTATAAGGTTGATTTAATTTTAGAAAAGCCAATTGATGAATTGGTTATATATCATAAAAACTAGTCTAAAACATTCAGAAGCTCTACTTCAAAAACTAATGTCGAAAATGGTGGAATTTTCTCTCCTTTTCCTTTTTCACCATAACCGATAATTGACGGAATAATCAATGTAGCCCTTGCTCCTACTGTCATGTTAGCCAATCCTTCGTCTAAGCCTGAAATAACCTGACCTGTGCCAAAAATAAATTTGAATGGTTCGCTATGATCGTATGATGAATCGAAAATTTGCCCATCAATAAATTTTCCCACATAATTAACAACTACAGGATTTCCAGGTTTTGGTTTTCTTCCATTTCCAGCTTTTTCTTCAATATAATAAAGACCTGTTGGTGATGGATTCATAGTAATATTTGCCTTTTGAAGATAATCTTTTAAAAGAGTCATCTCCTCACTTTCTTCATTTACTCTTAAAATGCTACGTTCATCCTCAAACTCTTTGATAGTTAATATTTTATTTATTTTTATATAAAATTTTAATTTACTTCCCGATTTAATAAAGCTAGGAACATCTATTTTTTTCGATTTTAAGTAAAAAAAACTTGCATCGACTAGAAATTCAGCACTATCGCCTTCGTTCATAAACACTAAACCTTCATCAATAGTTCCAGCAAATTGCATTGGATCTTTAATTTGCATTCTGAAAATTCCAGGAACTTCTTTAGTATCAAATAAAAGAGAATCATCTTCAGTATAATACCTCATATTTATATCGATAATTTCACCTACGACAGGTTTTCTGGCATTTTCGTTATGTACAAAAAATCTATACTGTACACCATTTTCGGTAGTTTCATATTTTGCTTCGTTTTTACATGCAACAACGCTTATAAATAATAGACATATTAACAATGCTTTATAAATAATATTTTTCATTTTCTATTCAATTATTAACGATTTTAATTCTTTTAGTGTAATTTTTTCAATTTTTGCCTCTCCAATTTTTTGCAATAATATAAAACTAATTGATTCCTGCTCCCTTTTTTTATCGTTTATTATAGATTCCAACAATAAATTATAATCAAATTTATAATCTACTGGCAACTTAAAGAGTTTTAAAAGCTCAATTATTGATTTGTAATTTTCTAATGAGATATAGCCCTTTTTGTATGAAAGCTTCGACGCAATCGCAATTCCAAGACTAACTGCTTGTCCGTGAGAAAATTTATAATTCTTTTCAATTGCATGACCAAAAGTGTGTCCAAAATTCAACTTCTTACGCTCACCCGCTTCAAACTCATCAATGCCAACAATATTTGTCTTTATTTTAATTGACTGATAAATCAAATGTTCAATAGTTTTTGAATCCAACTTTAAAGCCTTAGCAGATTG
>MEND01000194.1 GCA_001768975.1 Bacteroidetes bacterium GWA2_31_9
ATAATTTGTTGTATCGCCTTCCATTGTTGTACTTAATGCAAAAATGATTTCGTTTACTTGTCCCGACTCTACTTTTTTCTCTATTGTTTCAATAAATAAATCGTTTGGACCGACTCCATCCATTGGGGAAATTAATCCACCCAAAACATGATAAATTCCTTTGAACTGACGAGTATTTTCAATTGCGATAACATCCTTAATGCTTTCTACAATGCAAACTACTGATTTATCGCGTGATTGATTTGAGCAAATATTACAATAATCGTTATCTGTAATATTATGGCATGATTTGCAATACTTTATCTCATTCGAAAGACGAATAACTGCATTTCCTAAAGCTGAAATTTCATTTTGTGGTTGTTTTATCAAATGCAGAATTAATCTGGTTGCAGTTTTGCGTCCAATACCAGGCAATTTAGATAATTCATTTACTGCATTATCTAAAATTAAGGATGTATTGCTATTCTCTTCCATTAATCTTCTTTTTACAAAAATAGAAATTATTTGGGTATATGTAAATATAGATATAAAGGAATATTAGGTATAAATTAACAATATAAAATCATCTATTACCCCTATACCTATATAACTTAATACTTTATACATTAACTAAACTCAAAATATTGATTTATTTATGCTTTATAATTTTATGAACAGCATTTTATTAATTAATAAATTAAATTGCTTTAGATTCATTATTAAATAATTATATAATTGCAAATTGATTTTGAACAATAGAACAATAGAACAATAGAACAATAGAACAATAGAACAATAGAACAACAAACCTCAAACCTTTTTAGCATGAGTCCATTATTAGTTTTTAGCGTTATTTCGGTTTACTTCGGCATTTTGATTTTTATATCATATATTACTTCAAAGAATGCTGATACAACTACTTTTTTTACAGGAAATAAGCAAAGTCCTTGGTACTTAGTAGCTTTTGGAATGATAGGAGCTTCGCTTAGCGGAGTTACTTTTATTTCTGTTCCTGGTGCTGTAGTTAATGAAGGAATGGCATATTTTCAGGTTGTATTAGGCTATGTGCTAGGATATTTGGTAATTGCAAAAGTTTTAATGCCAATTTATTATAAACTGAATTTAATCTCAATATATGAATATCTGAATTCACGTTTTGGGAAAGTTAGTTATAAAACTGGTGCTTCGTTTTTTATTTTATCACGCACTTTAGGCTCATCGCTACGTTTATTTTTAGCAACAATTGTTCTTCAACTTTTTTTATTCGAAGATTTGGGTTTTCCTTATTGGTTAACTGCTGTTGCAACAATCTTACTTATTTGGGTTTACACTTTTAAAGGCGGAATAAAAACAATTGTTTATACCGATACATTTCAAACTTTTTTTCTGGTTTCGGCAGTTATAATTTGTACTGTAATTATTGCTCAAAGCCTTGATGTTTCGTTATTTGGACTAATTAAGAAAGTAAATGAAGCAAATAATGGAAGTTTTAGTTTTGGGAAAATTTTCTTCATGGACGATTACAAATCAACGCTTTATTTCCCAAAACAATTTTTTGGAGGAATGTTTATTGCAATTGCTATGACTGGTCTTGACCAGGATTTAATGCAAAAAAATCTTACATGCAAAAACATAAAAGAAGCTCAACGTAATATGTATTCATTTACTGCAATTATGGTTGTTGTAACTTTTTTATTCCTTTTACTTGGTGGAGCATTATACGTTTACGCTCAAACAAATAATATTGCTTTACCAACCGGAGAAGATGGCAAAATTTTAACCGACAGAGTTTTTCCAACTTTAGCTTTTAGTCACTTTGGTACTGTTGCCGGAATATTTTTTCTATTGGGAATAACAGCCTCTTCGTATGCAAGTTCTGATAGCGCTTTAGCTGCTTTAAGCACTGGATTTTGTATAGATTTTTTAGACTTTAATAACAAGCCCGAAAAACAAAGAAAAAAGCTTAAAAACTACGTTCATATTGGTTTTTCACTACTGTTTTTAATTATAATAATTATAGTAAACGAAGTTCAAACTGCAAGCTTAATAAGCACAATATTGAAAGTTGCTTCATACACTTATGGTCCACTTTTGGGGTTGTTTGGCTTTGGAATTATTACAAAATACAAGGTTATTGATAAATATGTTCCAATAATAGCTATACTCTCTCCTATCCTTAGTTATATTCTTAATATTTATTCGGTTGAATGGTTTAACGGCTACAAATTTGGCTTTGAACTATTAATTGTAAATGGCTTAATTACATTTTTGGGGCTTTATATTTTGGCATTGGTTAATGGGAGGGAAAAGATTAGTTAATTTCAATTGACGCTGATTTGTTATGATTATTATGAAATATAAATTAATTAGTGAGTAAACCTTTGTGCCTTTGTGCCTTTGTGCCTTTGTGGCAAAAAAAATTAAATCTCCGAAATCCCCTCAGTCAATTTCTGAACGACCTTAAAGTTATAAAAAAATTCCATTGCTATTACACGAATAATTGTATATGAAGGAATTGCAAGTAACATTCCAGTGATTCCAGCAATGCTTCCAGCTGTTAAAATTACAAGGAAAATCTCAAGAGGATGTGCTTTAACACTATTTGAATAAATAAATGGCTGAACAAACATTGCATCAATAATCTGAACTACAACAAAAACCAAAAACATATAACCCAGAACTGGAAATAATTCAGTGTAAATATCAATATTTAAATGAGTTGCTGTAACAAATGAAAGTCCAAAAATTATTGCAATTATAGGTCCAACATAAGGAATCATATTAAGTAATCCAGCAAAAATTCCAATAACTAAAGCTTGCTCCAGTGACAAACCTACTATTAACATTCCAACAGTTACAAGTGTAAAAACAATTGTAACGTCAACACATAAACCTAAAAAATATCTTAAAAGCATTCTTCTTATTATTAAAAGAACTCTCTTTACAGCTCTCTCTTTGCTACTTGGAGTTAATACCAAAATTGATTTCAAAAACAATCCACTATCTTTTAAAAAGAAAAAAGTAACAAACGAAATTGCAAAAAAAGCTATAAAAATATTTCCAAACATATTCGTGATAATATTCAAAATATTAGACACTTGCGAGACACTTAACAACGATACCATTTTTTCTGTTAGATATTGTTGAAGCGAAAAATTTTCATCGGTAGATATGAAGTTTGAAATTTTGCTTTCTAAAATCTGTAAAGGCTCATTGAAAGCACTGGAAATTAGCTCAGTATCTATTTCCGAAATTTGCTTTGCCTCAGATGCAATAACTGGAATTATTAGCCAAATAATTAAAAACAGTATTGACCACAAAGTAATTAATGAAATTGAAGCCGAAACTGCAATTGGAATTCTGAATTTTCCAATTTTCAAACTACTGAGACCATGAACAATTGGCTGCCCGAGTAATGATAAAACAACTGATATTAAAATATATGCAACAATATTATTAAAATACCAAACTATAAATCCAACAAGGAATATTGAAAGAATTATTAATAATGTTTTACTGTAATTGTTCATAATCAATTATGTTAATCCAATTATACTCAATTCTAAAGTCATTTCGACATGCTCATGACCATTAAATTATGTATTGCGAATGTAAGAAGTTAAGAAACAAACTCAAAAGATATTGACCAAATTATTTTCTTTAACACATTGCCAAAATGATTACTAACCACATAGAATCATAGAAACATAGGTTTCACAATAGAAATCTTTTTTTACTATATGATTTTCTATGTAACTACTGTGCCTATGTGGTGATTTTTGATATTACTTCAACGAAATAATCTTAAACTCAGTTCTTCGATTTTGTGATTTTCCTTCGGTTGTTGTATTTGAAGCAATTGGTTTTGTATCGGCATATCCCTTAAATTCAAGCCTTTGAGCCGAAATATTCTTTTTGAGCAAATAATCATAAACCGATTTTGCACGATTTTCTGAAAGTTTTGTGTTTAACTCAATTTTCCCAGTATTATCGGTATGTCCCGAAAGTTCAATTTTCATTTCGGGATAATAATTCATAAAATTTATAAGTTTATTAAGTTCTGAAATTGATTCTGATAAAAGCTCATAAGAGTTAGTTTTAAAAAATATATTTTTAAGTACAACTGTTTCACCTTCTTTTACTTTACGTAATGGAATATCTTTTAAATATGGTTTTCCGGGTTTATTAATGTTCGATAACGAAAAATTATCGGAATAAAACATATATCCATTTTTAGAAATATTAAGTGCATAATTTTTATTTACAGGAATACAAACAATAAATTCCCCGTTTTTAGAATCTGAAATCGAAGACATTACAAGTTTATCATTTTCTAATTCAATTAATTCAAAATCGGCACTCAATGGCTCTTTTGTTTCAGCATCGAAAACTCTGCCCTTTAAGTAGGTTACTGGCACTGGTCGTGCATCGCCATACAGGTCAAACATATAAATATCTTGTTTGCCAAGTCCGCCTTCTCTATCGGATGCAAAATAAGCCACTTCGCCTTTTGAATTCACAATCATACTAAGTTCGTTTCCTTCGGTATTTATCGGATAACCCAAATTTACAGGCTTTGCCCATTGCCAGTTTGAATCACGACGTGAATAAAACAAATCAGCTCCACCCATACCAGTATGACCTTCTGAACCAAAATACAAGGTTTGATTATCAGTATGAATAAATGGAAATTGCTCAACTAAATCAGTATTAATATTTTTTCCAAGATTAACCGGAAAATTCCAATTTCCCAAGCTATCTTTTTTTGAAACCCAAATATCTGTAACTCCCTCACCACCCGGACGATTACTGGCAAAATACAAATCATTTCCATCTGGCGAAATAGAGGGTTGTGCTTCCCAATATCCTGAATTAATATTTTGTCCAATATTTTTTGCAGTTGACCATCCTGTTTCAGTTTTTTCGGAATAATAAATATCACATTCGCCGAAACCATCTTTACGATTACAAGCCGAAAAATACAAAAATTTTCCATCAGAAGATATTGATTGAGCTCCTTCGTTATTTTCGGTATTTACCTTACCTGCAAGTTGTTGCTTTTGCTCCCAAACATTATTCACTTTTTTTGAAACATAAAAATCTTCTTGAAATTTATTCTCGCCCATAGGATTTTCTTTTGGAATCTGAACGGTTAAAACCAACATATCTTCATCAATTGTTAATGAAGGCAAATATTCGTCAAGCTCAGAATTTACTTTTGTTCCTAAATTAACAGGATTAAATGGAACTGGATGATTAATT
>MEND01000195.1 GCA_001768975.1 Bacteroidetes bacterium GWA2_31_9
TAATGTTGTACCTCCTTCAAGTGTACCATTGCAAGCTTATGTAACAACAAACACAATGCCTTCATGTAATGGTGGTAGCGATGGTTCGCTTACTGTTATTGGTGCAGGTGGAGTACCTCCTTATACTTATGAGTGGAATAGTGGTGCTATTACAGAAACAATAAGTGGTCTTGCTGCTGGAAGTTATACAGTAACTGTTACTGATGCTTTTTCTGATGTTGTAGTTAAAACATTTGTAGTTTCTGAACCAGTTGTTCTTGGAGCTAGTGCTATTGTAGTTAATTGTAATTCTATTGATTTAACAGTTACAGGTGGAACAGTTCCTTATACTTATTCATGGAGTAATGGTTCTGGAACACAGGATATTGAAAATTTAGTACCCGGTACATATATAGTTACTGTTACTGATGCTAAAGGTTGTACTACAACTTTAATAGAACCTATGTGTGTTAATATAGCAAAACTAAATACTTCTGAAATTTCAATATATCCAAATCCAACAAATAGTGTAATTAATATTGCTAATGCTGAAAACTCAAAAATTACTGTTTATAATATTTTAGGCGAATCTGTTGTTTCTATTTCAAACAACAAAACTCTAGCTAAAATTGATATTAGTAATTTATCAGAAGGAACTTATATTGTTAGAATAGTTTCTAATAATAATACAACTACTAAGAGAATTTACTTAGTTAAGTAAAAAATATATTTAGAGATTAAAAAGCCCGATTTATTCGGGCTTTTTTTTTAATTATTGGATTATAAAAAAAGATTTTATCCAAATTATTAAATCGAAAGAAATAATATGAAAATCAATAATATAAATCCAATATTAAAGAATGAAAAAAATCTTTGTGTTTTCATATTTTTTTTATTACTTGCATAATTAAAATAAATTGAGATGAATATATCAATGATGAACTCAAAACATTTATTAATAATCTTTTCAGCTTTATATTTTCTTGTATTCTTTTCAGGTTGTAAAAGCACAACAAATACAAACGAAAATGTTGAAGATAAGTTAGATGTAGAAATCGACACAACAATGAGTACTGTTTTAAAATTTAACAATACATTGTTTAGTATTCCATCACCGTATCAACTTGCAATATTAATTAAAGATTTAAAGATTGATTATAATAAGGAGTTTTTAAATAATACAGGTAAGGCAGTCAATTATACTGATAATTTTCAGAAGTCATTAAATTTTGGAATTTATGGTGCTGACTTAGGATATTTGAATATTTATGAGCAAACACCAGAGGCAATTAATTACTTTTCAGTAATGAAATCAATGTCTCAAGAATTAGGAATATCAAGTGCTTTCGATAAAGCTACAATAAGTAGGATTGAAAATAATATGGGTAATAAAGATTCTCTTCTTTTTATTATGTCAAATACTTATAGAAAAGCTGATTCTTATTTAAAAGAAAATAATAGAAATGAGATGGGAGTATTAATTTTAGCTGGTGGGTGGATTGAAAGTTTACATATTTTAACTCAAATAGCTGTTAATAAGAGTGCTCCACAACAGGTAATTGATCGACTTGGAGAGCAGAAACATCCATTAGATAACTTAATTAAAATATTATCACCATATTATAATCAATCAGAAAAATTTGCTGAATTACTTGATGGGTTAATTGATTTAGCTTATGAATTTGATGGTGTAAATTATGAATATAAATATAAGGAACCAACTGTAATACCAAGCGAAAAACTTACAATTATTAATAGTTCTTCGAAAATTATTATTTCTCAAGAACAACTTTCAACAATAGCTGAAAAAATATCAATTATTAGAAATAAAATAATTGAATAATTTTTAATATATTTTAAAATGAAAAAAATTATAATATTAATAATAGGAGTTGTAGTAATACTATCGTCAATTGATGTAGTTGCTCAATCTGATACATTAGTTAAAATTTGTACAAAACACCTTGGCTCTCCCTTTATTTCTGATGGTCAGCAATACAAAGCACTATTAAATGGTGACGAAATAGCTGAATTTCATGCTACTTTTTACGGTGGCAGTACTTATAGAGTTGTTGGTGCAAGTGGTTTAAATGAAGGGAATCTAGTATTTTCAGTTTATGATATTGAAAGAAATTTGTTATTTTCAAATAGAGATTACCAAAACACTTCATTTTGGGATTTTAAATTTAATTCAACTATTGATTGTATAATTGAAGCTGAACTAGATGCAAAAAATTTAGATTCAGGGTTTGCATTATTATTAATAGGGTTTAAACAATAAATTTAATAACTATTGTTAATTTATATAAGCAATATAATAATTAAGGCATTATCATTATTAATGCCTTTTTTGTTTAATGATTTGATTAATTTGAGATGAGTGAAAGGATTCTAAAAGCATTAATGCAGTTATTTGCAATAATTGCACCTCCCGAAAGTAATGCAACTGACAGGAGAAGTGTAGTAGAGTCATTTCTTAAACAATTACTTAATCAAGAATTAGTTAAAGAATACCTAAAAGTATTTGATGAATATTATGATGTTTATCAAAAAAAACAAACCGAGGGAACTACCAAGAAGAAAAAAAACATTTCTCTAAGTTCAGTAAAAGTTCTTAAAATATGTACTGCAATTAACGAAGAACTTACTCAGAAACAAAAGCTGGTAGTAATTGTTCGTTTACTAGAATTTATTAAATCCGACTTTCAGGAAATTTCAGAGCAGGAGTTGGAATTTGTTGAAACTGTAGCTGACGCATTTCATATTGATTTAGAAGAATATTCAAGAGTCAAATCATTTGTATTAAATGAATTTCAAGAAATTCCAAATACAAATCGACTTTTATTAATTGATGATAAAGAAAATGTTGTTAATGATCAAATAAAGCATATTCAATCTCATGCACTACAAGGTCAAATAAAAATAATGCAGTTGGCTGTAGGTGAAATCTATTTGCTTCGCTTTAATGGTGCAAGTGAGTTATACCTAAATGGTCAATTGGTAAAGCAAGCAAAAATTTTCATTTTAACAACAGGTTCATCAATTAGGAATCTGAAAATAAAACCTATTTATTATAGCGATATTATTAGTGCTTTTAATATTGATAAATTAAAAGTTAAAACTGTTTTTGAAGTAAAGTATGTAGATTATAAATTTAAAGGTGGCAAATACGGTCTTCATAATATAAATTTTACCGAAGAATCTGGCAAATTAGTCGGAATTATGGGAGCAAGCGGTGCTGGCAAATCAACATTACTCAATGTTCTCAACAGTGCATATAAACCAACTTCAGGATATGTAAATATTAATGGTGTCAATATGCACACCGAAAAGGAAAAGGTTGATGGATTAATTGGTTATGTGTCTCAAGATGATTTACTTATTGAGGAATTGTCTGTATTTCAGAATTTATTTTATAATGCAAAACTGTGTTTTGATAACTTATCTGAACCTCAAATTGTAAAGAAGGTTTTGCGAGTACTCGAAAGCCTTGGTCTGTATGAAATTAGGGACATGGTTGTTGGAAATCCTTTAAACAAAAAGATAAGTGGTGGACAAAGAAAACGATTAAATATTGCATTAGAACTTATTAGAGAACCATCGATTCTTTTTCTTGATGAACCGACCTCTGGACTATCATCAAGAGATTCCGAAAACATTATGGATTTACTAAAAGAATTAGCTTTAAAAGGAAAGCTTGTTTTTGTAGTAATACACCAGCCATCATCAGATATTTTCAAAATGTTTGATAAACTAATTATTCTGGATACAGGTGGTTTTATGATTTATTGTGGCAATCCTGTTGACTCAATTATCTATTTTAAATCAAGAATTCATCAAGCCGACTGGAACGATAGTGAATGTAGAATTTGTGGAAATGTAAATCCAGAACAAGTTTTTAATATTGTTGAAGCACCAGTTTTAGATGAATACGGAAATGCTACTCATACTCGAAAAATTTCACCAAAAGAATGGGCATCATACTATACCGAGTTTTCTAAAAAAGAAGCAGCTAGTGTTTTTGAAATACCAAAGGAAGTTCCAGAGATAAGTTTCAAAGTGCCTAATTGGATTAAGCAATTCAGAGTTTTTGTAATTCGAGATGTATTATCGAAAATTGCAAATACTCAATATATGGTGATTAATTTATTAGAAACACCATTGTTAGCATTTCTACTTTCTTTTATAATTAGATATTATAGTGTTGATGTTACTAATGAGTATGGTTATACAATTAGCGATAATAGTAATCTTCCGGTTTATATATTTATGTCTGTTATTGTAGCAATTTTTATTGGTCTAACAGTAAGTGCGGAAGAAATAATAAAAGATAGAAAAATTCTAAAAAGAGAATCCTTTTTAAACCTAAGTAGGTCAAGCTACTTAATGTCTAAAGTGCTTATATTATTAACATTATCAGCTTTTCAGGCATTCACTTTTGTTATGATAGGAAACTTTATAATGAATATTTCAGGAATGTATTTTCAATATTGGCTTGTCCTTTTTAGTGCATTTAGTTTTTCAAACATGCTAGGATTAAATATTTCAGATAGTTTTAAAACAGCAGTAACTATTTATATATTAATTCCATTTCTTGTTATTCCTCAGATGATATTGTCAGGTATAATTGTTAAATATGATAAGTTAAACCCAGATATTTCTTCTCCTAGTGAAATTCCTATTTATGGCGAAATTATTACTGCTAGATGGGCTTATGAAGCACTTGCTGTTTATCAGTTTGTAAATAACGATTATGAAAAATTGTTTTACCCTTACGATAAAGTAATGAGTGAAGCAAATTATAAGAAAGATTATTGGTTACCGATTTTAAGAAACAAAGTAACTTCTTGCAAAAGAGATTTGGACAAACCTGATAAAAGGGAACAAATTGTATCGTACTTAGAATTACTTAGAAATGAAATTTCAAAGGAGTTAAGTGTTAATAAAAAAGTTTCGTTTAAAGCGTTAAACAGTCTTTATTATGAGAAACTTAATCTTAGTATAATTACTTTGACTGAGCAATATCTGGATCAATTAAACAAGTATTTTATTAAAAAATATAATAAAGCGAACTCCGAAAAAGATGCATTATTATCAGGAATGCAAAAGACTGATAATGAAAAGAAAAAAATAATAATGCTAAAGAAAAATCATTATAACGAAAACTTATCTGAGTTTGTAACTAACTCTAATTCACTTGATCGTGTAGTTGAATTTGAAAATCATTTATATCAAAAAATTGACCCTATTTACCAAGAACCTTCAGGCGATTTCATAAAGTCACATTTTTACTCACCAAAAAAGAAACTTTTCGGTTCTAGTATTGATACTTTCTGGGTTAACGTTATGGTAATGTGGTTTATGACCGTATTTTTATATATAACCCTATATTACAAAGGTTTGAAAAGACTAATGGATTTATTTGCAAGAATTTCAAGCAAATTTTCTAAAAATTAGACAAAAAGGAAACAACAAAAGCTAAGCTGTTTTCACAACTTAGCTTGATATTTTATTGTTATAAAGAATATTATTCTTCTATCTCAATCATCTTGAAGGGGATACGGATAATAGACTGATAGTCTTCACCAGCTTCCAACATATCCTCATCATCTTCTTCGTAAAACCAATTAATTAAAACTTCATTACCAGATTTATGAATAGTTTCTAATTTTTTAAAAACATCAAGAATACATTTTGAAGAACTTGTATTGAAATATTCTAACTGAACATTAACTTCAGTTAAGCTTTTTGGAGCACTTGAATATTTTTCTAACCAGTCAACTAATGGCTTGTAAAATTCAATTGAATTTTCAGGAATTGATCTTCCTTTAATTTCAACTTTCCCCGAATTATAATCAAAATTTACACTTGGGGTTTTTGGTGTTCCTTCTATTGTAATTGACTCCATACTATTTAAGTTTTAATAATTTATACTAATTTACAACATTTATACATTAAATCCAAAAATATAAAAATAAATATCTTCGGCAAACTTTTCAAAGCAATATTCAAGTTTACTATCAGTTCTTTTTACTATATCTATCATTCCTAATCCACCGCCACCTTTTTCAGAAAATTCGTCATTATTTAATACCATTTTATAAAGAGCTTTTATTTCTTCGTTCGATAAAGAATTTAATTGCTCTATTCGGTCTTTTATAAAATGTATTTTATCTTTTTTAATAAAATTTCCAGTGATTACCTTGAAACTATCTCCTTGTTTTAATATAGTAAATACAACATATTTACTAGGAGTTCCATTAAATTTATATAAATCAGAATGATGATATAAATTTTGTAACGATTCAACTAATACATTATATAGCTTTTTTGTATGCTTTGGATTGAAATTGCTTTCTTGAAGTTTATTTTCAATAATTTCTAAACTATCTGTAATTAATTCAGAAGTAATAGCTCCTTTATAAGTAAATAAAACATCACTTTTACTTAAATTATCATACCAAGTATCTAAGCTGAAACTCATTAAACTTCTTTATAATTCAGATAAAATCCTTACTGACACAAATATATAAAAATTATTAATAATGTTTAATAAATGTTACTCAATTTTTTTTCGAATGTATTTGTAAGTGCTATTCCAAATACTGTTTGAAGAGTATGTTTTAAGAAATTTAGCTAAATCAGCAATACTATTAATTTGAAATTGTACAGAATCTTTATGAATTGTCGAAAAAATAAGCGAATCCGAAACAACATTGAACTTTAAAATAAGAAAACCATCTTCAATCTTACCTTTATCGAAAAATCGAACATTCGCATATTCATTGGGTTTAATCATAGTTAAGAATGCTTTTGCCTGTTCAACTGAATCTGGAAAATCAACAGGAATCATTTTTAAATCATAATTTTTATTGTCATTAGTTGAAATAATTAATGTGTGCTTTTCAGTTGATGAATTTGTATCATTCGACAATTCCAGAAATTCCCAATTTCCAATTAATTCATTTTTTAAATACGATTTATTTTCTTTTCCGGCAGGAAATGATGAAAAATAATCGTTACAAGATGAAAAAAATAGAACAACTAAAGCAAAGAATATTAGTCTCATAATAAAAATTATTAGATTTTATAAAAAATAAAAGTACAAAAATTTCAAATTTTATTTTACCTTTAATTGATTATTTTAATGTGTAGCTAGTTAATGATAAACAATAAAAAGGTAATAGTTGTAATGCCGGCATATAATGCCGAAAAAACACTTCGCGAAACTTATAATGAAATTCCTTTCGATATTGTTGATGATGTAATTATTGTTGATGATTGTAGTAAGGATAGAACAATTGAAGTTGCAAAAGAGTTAGGCATTAAGCATATAATTAAACACGAAGTTAATAAAGGCTATGGTGGCAATCAAAAAACCTGTTACGACAAAGCATTAAGTTTAAATGCCGATATTGTTATAATGCTACATCCTGATTATCAATACACACCACGATTAATTCCATCAATTACATATTTAATTGCTTACGATTTGTATCACGTTGTTTTAGCATCAAGAATTCTTGGAAAAGGTGCAATCAAAGGAGGAATGCCAATATACAAGTTTTTATTTAATCGTTTTTTGACTTTCTTCCAAAACATAATGATTAGTGCTAAACTTTCAGAATATCACACTGGTTACAGAGCATTCTCGAAAGAAGTTTTAGAAAAAATAAATTACCATGCGAATTCCGATAATTTTGTGTTCGACAATCAAATGTTATCACAAATAATTTTTGCTGGTTACGAAATTGCTGAGGTTACTTGTCCTACAAAATATTTTGCCGAAGCTTCGTCAATAAATTTGAAAAATAGTACAATTTATGGACTTGGTGTTTTAAGTACCTCTTTTAAACATTTATTCCAAAAAATCGGAATTGCAAAATACGAAATGTACAATTTGAAAAAAAATGACTGATTCGGTTAATCCTTGCGGATTCTGCAAAACTACAAAAAGTAAAATTCTATATCCAGTGTCCGACATTTTCGGACACAATTTCAATATTAATAAGTGCGAAAGCTGTAATGCATTTTTTCTTTCTCCAATTCCAACACAACAGCAATTGGAAATGGCTTACGACTCATCATATTATGGAAGTAACGAGAAAAAATTTTCGTTCCCTGTAATTGAACAGGTGTTGGATTATTTCAGAAGCGGAAGGGCACGTAAATTAGCAAAATACTTAAAAGAAGATGATGCGATTTTAGATATTGGTTGCGGAAACGGACGATTTCTAATGTATTTGAATAAAATTGGAAATTACAAACTTTTTGGAACAGAACTACCCGGAAATTCTGCCGAACGAACTTCAAAAATTAAAGAAATTAATTTGAAAATCGGGATGTTGGAACATTCAGATTTTGAACCTAAAACATTTTCGGCAATTACCCTTTTTCACGTTTTTGAACATTTAACAGAGCCTAAAGCAATTCTCGAAATTATTTCAAAAATTATAAAGCCCGAAGGCGTTGTAATAATGTCGTTTCCTAATATCGACAGCTTACAAGCTAGGTGGTTTAAAGGGAAATGGTTACATCTTGACCCTCCCCGACATTTGTTTTTCTTTGCCCCAAACGATTTTGAAAAGCTATTGAATTCTTATGGTTTTGAGCTGGTTAGCAAAAAATTTATGTCGTTTGAACAAAATCCATACGGAATGGTACAAAGCCTTTTGAATAAAATGATTACAAAACGTGAAGTATTATTTGAACGACTCAAAGGAAATAACCAATACGCAAAAGAATATTCAAAATTAAATATTTTGCTTCAAAAGTTATTTTTTATTGCCACAATACCGGTTTTTATGATTACAGATATTTTTGTAAGCCTTGCAGGGAAGGGAGCAACTGTGGAGTTTGTTTTTAGGAAGAGAAAATGAAAGTTATTTTCAGAGATTCTAAAACTTTAGCATATTGTAAATATACTCGCAATTTGAGGGTATAAAGATGTTTGCAGTAATTAAACACTTAAACAGACAGTAATATGAATAAAAAATTAGTCGCAAAAAACACTCATGTTTCAAATAATTTAGAAATAGGAATTGAAACAATTGAAAGTGTGATATTAGGCACCGTAGATTGTTTAAAAATAACGGATAAACATACAATTAATGAAAATGTCTTAAATGAGAGTGAGTTTGTAAAAGACATTAAAGACCCAATAGGTACTCTTATTTCAAAAACATTAAAACTTTATGCATTTTTCTGTGATAGCAAGTGGGATGAACTCGATTGCCTTGAGATATTTGCTGATAGAGGAAAAGGGTTTCAGAAAATACAGAAGAAATATCATAACCCTAATTCAAATGTGATTGCTACAAATTCTGTTATGCCATATAACAATGATTCATGGGGTTGTGAGAAGTCTTCTAATATAATTGAAAATTTAATACATTGCCTTGATAGTATTGATAGTTTACAAAATAGGAAAGATGAATTTCGTCAATCTGATTTTATATTTAATTTCCCAAATGATCTTAAAGGAATGTTTTGGGATCAAACCAAGATTTATTCACTCTTTTGTGATTCCGAATGGAATACTAGTGATTCTAAAATTATTTCAGATGGGCTATTAGAAGGTTATTTATTTATTCGAAAAAAATATCGCAATTTGTAAAATATAAATACTGCTAATAGGCGGTATATTTTATTGTGAGACAATGCGAGTTTCAGCGTTTCTGCAACTAGTAAACTTTCGTGTAATTTGACTGGACAGTGCTTCGCAATCGGCTACAAAAACATACCGCCAAACCGTTACAAATACCCCATCACATAATACACAACATAACCCAAAATCTCATGCAAAATAAGAGTCCAGTTGCTTAATGCTTCTACATTTGGAACAATTAAATGGTCGAGTACATATTTTCTTTTGCCTGAATATCTGTCAACTACATAAGGACTAACTTTAAATCCTATTTTTTCAAAACAGCCTTTTGCTCGTCGCATGTGAAATGCAGAAGTTATTAGCAAACAATTGCATGAATCTGGTATAAGTTTTTTTGTTTCTATTGCATTTTCGTGAGTGTTTCTTGAAACATCTTCGTATTCAATATCTTCGGCAGGAATTCCTATTTTAATTAAGTGAGATTTTACAATTAAAGATTCTTTAAAATCTGCATCTATAACGCTTCCTGAACCACCTGAAAGAAATATTTTTTTTATTTTCCTGGTTTTATATAACTCAATAGCCTGGTAAATACGATCAAAACTTCTTAAAACGCCGATTCTGTCGTTTTGGCTGTCGTACCAACAAACTCCGCCTAAAACTATTCCATAATCATAAGCTTCTTTTATTGAATCTGTTTTGAGAATTTTTATTTCCCAAACTCTGAATACTTCATCTACAATAAATGAGTTTGTAAAAATTAAGAAAATAATTAAGGTTGATATAAAACCAAGCTTTTTGCGTTTAGGGTTTTTAGTGAAAATTGAATAAATCAAAGTGCCTAAAATCCAAGTAATTGGAGTAATTAAAAAGAGTAATATTTTAGATAAATAAAAAAACATTTTCGATTAATTAAGATGCAATTATATGTACATTAAATGCCACAGATTCAAAGATTTTAAACAACCGAAGGTTGTTTTCTCGGTGAAAATTTAATGTAAATTTTAATCTGTGAATCTGGGGCATAATATTTTGATTAATTACAAGTAATATTTTTAAGTAAAAACACAATCGCCATCGCCATCTTGAATAATGAAATTACTATTTAAATAGTCTTTCAAATTATTAGAAATCAAATATTCACGAGTCATTTTTTTCTTAAACAAACTATTTGTCTTTTGTTTCAAAAGTTGAGCAGAAATTTCATTATTATAAGTTGTAAAAGTAGAAATTTTTAATTCAATTATCTGTTGCAAAATAACGAGAATTATGTCTTGCAAATATTCTGATTTGTAAATGCAATATGGCAATTTTAATGTATTTTCTCTTTTCGAGAAAATTAAAAATGCAACTATTTCATTATTAGCATTTAAAATGTTATAACAAAAATATTCAAATGATTTTGCAACCGATGAAAAGTAATATTTCTTGTTAAGCAAATCAATTTTAGGTGAATTAATAATCCAAGGATTGTTTATAATCCACTCAAAATCAAAAGCATTTCTTTTAAAAAGTTGAGTTGTATTGTTTGAATTAATAAAATCCTTTGTTTCTGAATCAAATGTTGTAACTTTTTTAATTTTTAAAGTAGTTAGTTTTTGATTGTAAAATAAAAATCGAATATCAAATAATGAATTTAGAATAATGTCAGTAATTTTTAAAAGCCCTTTAATTTGTTTAAATAAATTTCTTTTAGGTGGAAGAATATACTGTAAATCAAAACGATTGTAAAGCCTTATTCCGTTTAAAAAAGTCGATTGTTCAAATGATTTTGTTTTTAAATATAGCTTTTTTGAAAGTGGAGCAAACTCGGTAATCAATATTTTTCCGCCCCATTCTGATAAGACTTTTTCTACTAATTGTGTTCCTATCCCCTCTCCTCTTAGATTTTCATCGACCCAGAAGCAACTAAACCAACCAAATTTTACTTTTTCAGTACTAAATAAAAAATCGGGAAGTATGCCCATGTAACCGACTATTTCATTGTTTTTGAATGCAATAATCATTATAGTATCGTTCTTGTCGGCTCGGGGGTTTTGAAAATGCGACTTTGCCCGATGTAACGAAATAGGAATGTTTTTAAAATTGTAAAACTGCTCCGAATTAATGAGTTTTTCAAGTTCAGAGATATTATATAATTTCAGTTCAATCAAGTTCTTTTGATTTTATTTTTTCCAAAAATAGCTCTAAAAATGTAATAAATAAGCTCAGAATTAATAATTTGTTTTGCCGATAAATTATTCATTTCTAACGATATTCTTTGAATATTTTTTTCTGCTGAATCGGCTTTTATTCCGGCACATCCAAACGATAAATCGACAATGTTTTTGTTGTAAATTTCATCGAAAAATTGCTTTGAAACTCCATAATCGGTAAAAGGAAATGAGAAATATTTATAATCTAAATTATAATTATGGCAAACTTGATTTGTGCTATCAATGGTTTGTTTAATTTGTTCGTCATTAGATATAAATCTGTATTCGGGATGGTTTGAGCTGTGAGAACCAAAGCGAAAACCTTTCTCTTTCAATGAAATAATTTGATTTGATGTGAGATATGGTTTTTTAGAGTTCAAATAATCTGAAAAATTGAAATTTGATATATCAGCCAATTCGGTTAAAAATTCTTTGTTTTCAAAATTTATTGAAAGTAAAATTTCTTTTAATGAATTATGAGCCAGATTGTATTTTGATTTTAATTTTTGGATTTGTTCATTTTTATTTTCAAATTTTGAATAATTGAAATGCTCAATTAACAGGCTTGCTTTATATCTGTAAAACAAAGCATTATTGTCGATAAAATCTGAATTTAAAAAGCAAATTGCAGGAATTCCTTTACGAAGTAATATTGGTGCAATTACATTGTGAAACTCACTTAATCCATCGTCAAAAGTCAATAAAAATGAAGGTTTTGAAATTGTTTTTTTATTATCTGCAAAATTGTTTAATTCAGAAAAGTCTAATGGTTTGTAGTTTTTCAAAAGAAATTCCAAATCATCTTCAAATTGCTTAACGTTTTTTACTTTGTATAAATGCTTTATATGAATTGGAGCTTCGTCGGAAATGCAATGGTAAAAGGGGAAAATAACTTTTTGTCCTGTGATATTTATGAGACTTTTGCTAGGAATATTTCCAGCTAATTTATTGATTGAATGTATGAAATTTTCACGAATTTTTAGCATGGAACAATAACTTCATGAATATTTCCATCAATTATTTCTCGTTTGATATAATTACCGATTAATGTTGGTGCTTTAATTCCATTATGGAATTTAATTTTTGAAGTAAAAACTCCGGCTTCGTCCCACAAGTTTTTTTGAATAAATGTATTTAGTAGCATCGAACCGCCCTCAACCATAATCGATTGTATTTTTCTTTTATGCAAAATAGTCAGCATTTGCTCTAACCAATTTTCATCAAAATCAATATTTATAAACTCTTTGTTAGTTGTGCTTTCAGCGTTTTTAATTTCTGTGAAAATTAGTGTTGGTATAGAACCATCAAACAAATTCAAGTTTTTTGGAAGTCGCAATGTGCGGTCAATTACAATTCTTGTAGGGTTATTGCCTGTCCATTGGCGTGTATTTAATTTCGGATTATCTAATAGTGCAGTTTGAGTGCCAACCATTATTGCTTGTTCTTCGGAACGCCATTTATGAGTTAAAATTCGGTGAAATTTATCTGAAATATTTGCAGGCGATTTATCGCTCGAAGTCCTTATTCTATCTATAAATCCATCGCTGGTTTGAGCCCATTTTAACAAAATAAAAGGTCGTTTTTTTTCGTGAAATGTAAAAAATCTTTTGTTTAACTCTCTACATTCTTTTTCTAAAACTCCAACTTTGACATTGCAACCGACATCGAAAAGTTTTTTGATACCATTTTGACAAACAACTTCATTAACATCGGGAGTTCCAATTACAACATTTGGAATTTTATTTTCGATAATAAAATCGGCACATGGCGGAGTTTTTCCAAAATGCGAACAGGGTTCAAGATTTACATAAATCGTCGAACGTTTTAATAATTCTTTGTCTTTTACTGAATTAATTGCATTGACTTCTGCATGTGGTTTTCCGTATTGCTGATGAAAACCTTCGCCGATAATCTTATCATCATAAACAATTACAGAACCAACCATTGGGTTTGGTGCAGTATTACCAATCCCCAGAGATGCTAATTCAAGGCAACGATGCATGTATTTTTCGGAAAATGATAACATTCTGATTTTTAATTCTTCAAAGTAAGCTCATGAAATACATCTTCAAGTTTTTTCTCTTTCTTTTGCATTGCAAGTACGGTGAGATTATTTTTTACTGCAAAATTGAAAATCTCGGGACGAATATCAATATCGGGCTTGCTCTGAATAAGCCAATTATTTTGATTAAGTTGTTTAACTTTAACAACTCCAGAAATTTTTTCAATAGCAGACATTTCAACTTTAGTGCTAAATTCAACAATTATAGTTTGATATTTATCGGCATATTGTTTTTGGTAATTTCCGGTTTCATCGTCAGCAACAATTTTTCCGTTATTTATTATAATGGTTCTGTCGCAAATGGCTTCTACTTCCTGCATTATATGAGTCGAAAGCATTATTGTTTTTTGCTTTCCAATTTTCATAATCAGGTTTCGAATTTCAATAATTTGATTTGGATCAAGTCCTGATGTTGGTTCGTCTAAAATTAAAACCTCAGGATTGTGTATAAGTGCCTGAGCAAGACCAACTCTTTGCTTGTATCCTTTTGATAAAGCCCCGATTTTTTTCTTTTGCTCAATTGTTAAACCTGTAAGTTCAACTATTTCGTCAATTCTGTTTTTTGAGGCTTTTCCAAGTTTATATATTCCTGCTACAAACTCAAGATACTCTTTTACATACATATCGTGGTACAGAGGATTATTTTCAGGTAAATATCCAATAATTTTTCTGATTTCGAGAGATTGCTCAATGGCATCCATTTCGTTAACAAATACGTCGCCTGAGCTAGGTGGAATAAAGCCTGTAATGATTTTCATCATTGTTGATTTTCCAGCACCGTTTGGACCCAAAAAACCAACTATTTCACCTGAATTTATTTTAAATGAAACATCATCTAAAGCTTTTTGCTGACCGTAAATTTTGGTTATATTTTTTACTTCTATTGACATGTTAGGAGGTTTGAAGTTTGATGTTTGTAGTTTGTAGTTGTTTTTTCAATTTAAGAATTTATTTTATGCCAAAAGTAATTGTTCTTGAATTATCATCATTAACCCTAATATTAACTTTTACAAAATTTTCGGGAAGTAATTCTTCAATTTTTTCGGGCCACTCTATGAAACAATAATTTCCGCTATAGAAATATTCCTCATAACCAAGGTCATAAGCTTCTGAAATTTTGTTAATACGGTAAAAATCAAAATGATAAATAATTTGATTGTCTTTTGTTGAATATTCATTTACAAGAGCAAATGTAGGGCTATTTGAATTGCCAATTACGCCAAGTTCAACGCATAGTTCTTTAATAAAAGTTGTTTTACCTGAGCCCATTTCGCCGAAAAATGCAAATACTTTTTTGTTTGGAAATATTTCTAAAAATGCTTTCGCAACGGAATTTATTTCTTGTAAATTATTAATATGTAAATGTTGAATTTGCAAGTTATTTTATATCAATGGATAATACTTTTGATAATCCAACTCTGACTTCTTCCATTGATTCCAATTTAATTCGTCCTAATCGTTTTACAAATCTTTCGCTAGAAACTGAACGAACTTGAAAACAATCAACTGAAGACGTTTTGTTGAGTCCATTATTCGAACTTGCTTCAATCTTAATCATCCAAGGAGCAATGTCGTATCTATCTTTCCAGTCAGTTAAAGGAACAATAATTCTAAGAGGCAGTTTCCCTAATAAATCATCGTTTACAATTATAGCTGGTCTTGTTTTTTTTATTTCAGACCCAATAGTTGGGTCAAGATTTATTAACCAAACTTCACCTTGCTTCATAAAAATTTTCAAAATCAAGGTTTGTAAATGCTGTTAATTCTTTGTCGTTTAAATAATCAAGATATAATGCTTTGGAGGCTGCCTCCAACTGATTTTTATCTTCTTGTTTTCGAATTGACTGAATTGCTTTTTCAATTATATAAATCCTTTTTTGTAAAGGTAGCCCTTGTATTTCTTTAATAATGTCTAATGTAGTCATTCTTGTATTTTTTAGTTCTTACAATTCTTTTCTCAGTCTTCCAACCGGAATATTAAGTTGTTCGCGATATTTAGCAACGGTACGTCGGGCAATATGATAGCCTTTTTCTTGTAATATTTTAGCTAATTTATCATCGGTAAGTGGATTTTTTTTGTTTTCGGCTTCGATACAATTTTGTAGTATTTTTTTGATTTCACGCGACGATACTTCATCGCCAGTGTCGGTTTGCATTGCTTCAGAAAAGAAAAATTTCAAAGAAACAATTCCAAAGTGAGTTTGAACATATTTGCTGTTTGCAACTCTCGAAATTGTAGAAATATCAAGCCCTGTAACATCTGCAATATCTTTCAGAATCATTGGTCGCAGCTTGGTTTCGTCGCCATCAATAAAATAATCGTACTGATAGTTTACGATAGCCTCCATAGTTCCTAAAAGTGTGTGTTGGCGTTGAACCAATGCGTCAATAAACCATTTTGCTGAATCTATTTTTTGTTTTACAAATGCAACGGCTTCTTTTTTATTTTTATCGTTTTTTTTGCCTTGATATTCGGTAAGCATTTCTATATATTTTCGACTAACTTTCAGTTCAGGAACGTTTCGTGAATTCAATGTTATATTTAGCTCGCCATCGTTTTCTTCGATAATAAAATCAGGAATAATATGATTGTTAGATTTGTTTAATGGATCGCTGAATGAGCTTCCGGGTTTTGGATTAAGCTTAACTATTTCTGCAATCACGAGTTTTAAATCGTCTTCAGAGATATTAAGTTTTTTGATTATTTTATCGTAATGCTTTTTAGTAAATTCATCAAAGTAATCGCAAATTATTTCACATGTTAATTTGATAATTCTATCTGCTTTTGGTTTTCTTTTAATTTGCAAAGCAAGACATTCTTTTAAATCTCTTGCACCAACTCCCGGTGGGTCGAGCTGTTGAATAATATCAAGTAAGTGTCTAATTTCAAAATCGTTAGTTGTAATGTTTTGTGAAAAAGCCAAATCATCAACAATTGATTCAATTTCACGTCTTAGATAGCCATCGTCGTCAATATTTCCAACTATATATTTTGCAAGTGTTTTTTGTTCTTCGGTTAAAAATAAAAAGTCAATTTGTGATTCGAGATTTTCATGAAATGTTGAACCAATTGAAAAAGGTATTTCTTTACGATCATCATCGGCAGAGTAATTGTTTGTAGCAAGCTTATATGCTGGTGTTTCGTCATCGTCGATATAATCTTCTAAAGAAAACTCATCTTGGCTATTGTCCTCATCACTCTCTTCGTTTTCGTCGCCTTCAATTTCGTTATTATCTTCTTTTATTTCATCGTCGTATTCGTCGCCTTCTTCTAAAGCGGGGTTTTCTTCCAGTTCTTTTTTAATTCTTTGTTCTAACTGAATAGTCGGAACTTCAAGTAATTTTATCACTTGAATTTGTTGTGGCGACAATTTCTGCAGCAATTTTTGCTGTAAGCTTTGCTTTAACATTTTTTTATTTTTTTAAAACTTAACACAAGTTAAGGCAAATAATATTATTTACAAAATGTTTGATTGAAATAATGATTATATAAAGCTTGTAAAGCCACAATAATTTATATAGTGTCTCTTAGAAAACTCCAATAATTTCGTTAAACACCTCACCAGCTCGCCCATACTGCTAACAGCAGTATGTCGTGTTTTGAAAACAGTCTTTTACATTCGTAAACTCCTTATTTTCAAAACTGCGAAAGCCTCATTCTTGAACTTTTCTAAAGAAACACTGTGTTTTCTTATTGACACTATATACAGACTCAAGTTAGTGCATCTAAGGAAAACGTTGTATTTTTAGAAATCCCAAATTTCAACCTAGCTTGCGAGCTCAACGAAGTTAATTTTCAAAAATCAAATAAATCTCAAATTCAGAACTCCTTACCTCTCGCAGAATAAAAGTACGGAGATTTCAAACCCACT
>MEND01000196.1 GCA_001768975.1 Bacteroidetes bacterium GWA2_31_9
AAAGTGAAGTAGGGAAGGGGAGTGTTTTTTATTTTTCAGTTCCGATTGCTTTATAGAATTTACAATATTTTTGTTATCGCTCACTTCTAAATGCTCATTGCATTGCAATAACAATTCAGAGGTATCACGATAATTTCTGTTCGTAGGAACTTACAATCCAGAGGATTGTGTTACGGTATTTCGAACTTCCAGTTCGTATAACCTTGCAATCCAGAGGATTGTGTTACGGTATCACGAACTTCCAGTTCGTAGGAACTTACAATCCAGAGGATTGTGTTACGGTATTTTAGATTCTATTATTTTTGATAAATGAATTTTCAAAAAATCTATCAAACTACAAACTCTGATATTTTCTTTAATTAAAAAATCGTCAGTCGAAGGTGTGATAATAAAACTATATAATGGTTTTAAATCATCAATTGTTAATGCTAAACTTTTAGTTGTTTTTGGTGCAGTTGTGTATTTAATTTCGATACATGCTATTACTTGTAACCCCCTTACTATTAACAAATCACACTCAGTACCATTATGAGTTCTGTAAAAATATAACTGGTGATTGCTGTCAATATTCTGATAAATCTGTTCAATTACATATCCTTCCCATGAAGCTCCTATTTTAACATTGTTTTCTAATTGATTGAAATTATATATATAATTTAGATAATGCATTATACCGCTATCGCGAATGTAAATTTTTGGCGATTTTACCAATCTTTTGTTTGTATTAAAATAAAATGGTTGTAAGCAATGAATTAAAAATGCTTTTTCTAAAAAGTCAACATATTTTTTTATGGTTGGAAGCGAAATGTCAAGTGCATTTGAAAATGTTGAGGCATTAAATAAATTTCCACTATTACTTGCCAGCATCATCCATAGTTTTCGCATTGTAATTGATGAAAGACTGAGCCCAAGTTGAGGCAAATCTCGTTCGATATAAGTTGTTATAAAATTATTTAACCATAAATTTGAGTTTTTATCATTATTTGCAAGATAGCTTTGAGGGAATCCGCCACGAAACCAATGCTTTATAATGTCATCATTGCTGTTGTAAATTTCTAAAAGATTAAAGGCTGATAGTTCTTTATATGCAATTCTGCCGGCTAACGATTCGGAAGAGTCTCTCATAATACTTGGAGAAGCCGAACCAAGTATGATAAACCGCATTGGTTCACGTTTTCTGTCGATTATTGAACGTAATAATGTAAATAATTGCGGGAAGTGTTGAATTTCATCAATAATTATACATTTATCAATGTTGTTAAGAAAAAACTGTTCCGGATTTTCGAGTTTAATAATATCGGCATGTGATTCAAGGTCAATATAAATACATTCTTTAGGTATTTTTTTAATTAATTCTTTTGCTAATGTAGTTTTTCCGCATTGGCGAGGTCCAATAATACCTATTGCCGGAAAAAATTCAAGTAATTCTATAAAATCAGCTACTATTTTTCGATTAATCATATACAAAAGTATAAATTATCCATGAAAATTGCAAACACGAGTTTATATTTTTCTTGAATAAAATTATTATCACTAACATTTGATTCGTATTAACTTACAATCCAGAGGATTGTGTTACGGTATCACGATAATTCCTGTTCGTAGGAACTTACAATATTTCGACTATCGCTCAATAACCATCCAGAGGATTGTGTTACGGTATAGGTTTGTAGGAACTTACAAATATATAGGATTGTGTTAACCCGCTCAATTATTCATCTACTTTGGTTGGCGTTATTTTACAACCTCAATTTCTGAAATTATATTTTTGGCACCTGCAAATTTGTCGATTATAAATAGCATGTAACGTGCATCTATGGCAATATTTCTACACATTTCGGGGTCGTACATAATGTCGCTCATTGTTCCTTCCCAGTTACGGTCGAAATTTATTCCAATTAATTGACCATCTGCATTTAAAACTGGACTTCCAGAGTTTCCTCCAGTAGTATGATTTGATGCTGTGAAACAAACTGGCAAAGTTGAGTTAACACCATATTGACCATAATCTTTTGCCTGATATAGTTGCTTTAGTTTTTCAGGAACATCGTAATCGTAAATTTCAGGGTTATCTTTTTCGATTATGCCTTCAAGTGTAGTAAAGTGTTTATATTCAACCCCATCTTTTGGTTTGTAATTGTCAACTTTGCCATAAGTAACTCTTAATGTGAGATTTGCATCAGGATAAAATACTCTATCAGTTTGCATTTTCATTAAACCAGCTACATAAGTTTTCATAAAACCTTCAATTTGGTCATTATATTTATTGAAATTAGGTTCAACTTTGGATTTATAAATTTTTAATAAATTGTATGTTAGGTTGAAAGCAGGATCTTTTAAGAGAGTAGATTTAGTTTTTGGATTATAATTTTTAACAAGTTCAATTAATTTTTCTTCGTTATTGAAAATAGATTTTGAATAAATCATTTCTGCATAATGGGCAGTAGAGCCTTTATATTTTTTTTCAATAAAATTAAAATTTTCGGGATAGTATTCTTTTGAAACATTGTTTTTATATTCATCTAACATAGCAATAAAAATCTTTTTATCTGTTTCCAGATTGTAATTTTTAAAATGCCTTGAAATTGCAGAAAGTATTCCTGCTTTTGCTTTTTCGAGTTTTTCGTCATTTTGGATTTCATCACTTACTAATACACTGAACTTTGAACATAATGAAATAAGTTCTATTGGAAAAATAGATTCATAATAATAATTCATTATTAAGTTGTAAGGAGTTAATTCAGTATAAAGTTTATCGAAATCTGAAATTAAATTTCCGTATTTGTTTTTTAGTTCATCGTTCGAATTAGCCCATATATTGAATTGTTTTTCGAGTTCTTGTTTTTTTGAAATAGCATCAAGTCGTTTTAATCCGTTATTTTCGCCAATCCATTTTTTCCAATAATTTGCAACTCCTGCGTATTTGTTTGAGTATTTTATTCTGGTTTCGGCATCTTTATCCATATCGGCTTTCATTATTTTTAACCTAACATCACGTAAGTGAATACCGACTGGGTTTTCAGAATTTGAGACCATATTAACAGCAAATGATGGAAGATATTCAGTAGTTGTTCCTGGAAAGCCAAAAACCATTGTAAAATCATCTTTTTGAACTCCTTTAATTGAAACAGGGAAGTATTTTTTAGGTTTGTAAGGCACGTTATCTTTTGAGTATTCTGCTGGCTTATTGTCTTTATCTGCATAAATGCGGAATAAGCAGAAATCTCCAGTGTGTCGGGGCCACATCCAATTATCGGTGTCGCCACCAAATTTTCCAATAGCTGATGGGGGAGTGCCCACTAAACGAACATCTTTAAATACTTCATAAACATAAATATAATATTCGTTTCCGTAGTAAAATGGCTTTATTTGAGCAGTATAATGAGTGCTATCAGTAGCTTTTTTTATTAAAGTTTCAATATTGGTATTTTGTATTATTTGTGATTTTTTTTCATCTAAATCGGGAGTTATTCCTGCATTTACTAAATCTGTAACATTATCCATACTGACAAGAAAACTCACTGTTAACCCAGAACTTGCAATTTCTTCTTCTTTAGACATAGCCCAAAATCCATTTGTCAGCAAATCATTTTCGACAGAGCTATGCGATTGAATTGTTCCGTAGCCACAATGATGATTTGTGGATATTAAGCCCTGAGATGAAATGAGTTCGGCAGTACAACCCCTTCCGAAAAGCACAACAGCATCTTTCATGCTTGCCTGATTAATACTATAAATATCTTCGGTAGTAAGTTTAAAGCCTTTTTTTTGCATATCGGCAATGTTGTATTTATTCAACAACATCGGAATCCACATGCCTTCATCAGCTTTTAGCTGAAGGCTTATAACTAAGTTTATTAGAAAAGCGAAAAGAAGAATTTTTGATTTCATAATTATTATGTATTTTAATTTATTTTCCAAAATAATTCGCTTTGCCAATTATTTGGAAAATTGAGTAATTTAGGGTCAATTATATCATATTTTACAAATAAATCGGAAAACATTTTACGAAAATCATTTGAAGGTAAAATTTTATCAAGCAAATAAATCATAGCACAAATTACTGCATATATTTTAGAATTGTCAATATTTATATTTGAAATCCAATTATTATTAAAAGTGTTTGATGGTAAAATTAGTGATTGTGAAAGAGTCCTATTATATAATCGGCTGTGATGTGCACAAATGTTACGTACTACACTTAAAACATGCATCCAGTTTTCTAAAATTATAAAATCTAAGCCCAAACTTTTAGCAATTCTCTTTTTTTCATTGCTACGAGCTAAGTTTTGAAATATTTTTGAAAGAGTTGTTAATGTTGCAACTTCTAAACTCATCCACGCTGGAGGTTGCAAAGGATTAGAATATGTTAATTTATAATGTTTTATAAAAACCTCATCAGAGCGTTCTATCTCTTTATAAAGTAATGCCATATCGTTTTTGTAAAAATGTAAATTTCGATACAGAGCTTTATTTTCAAACCAATGACTTCCATATGAAATTGCATAATTATAAATAATTAATGTACGTAAAGCGATTTCTATTCGTTCAATGGCATTAAAAGTTATCAATCTTAGGTCTCTGTCAAATTCATACAATTTTATGATTTCTTCAAATGATATTTTGTAAATAAAGTTATGCTCTGAATTTGAATTATTTTGAAATGGATATGTGTATGCTCTTAGTCGATAATAGCTTATGAATTTCAACGTATTTTCTGCAAACTCAATATTGTCTATTATTAGACCTCTTTTTTTAAGATTAGAAATTTGTGCCGCTATGCTTAATGGAGGTTTATTATATTGCATAACCTTTAAAAATTAAAACCTGCCCGGGTGCGCTTGCAAGCAGAGGCGTGGCAGGTCTGATTAAATACAAAATTACGCAATTTTTTATTTTTTTCAAGTATTTTTCTTTTTTTAACATTCTAATTATCCAACAAACCTTTCAAGCTCCTTATACAGTCTTTGAATAGGCAAACCCATTACATTATAAAAACAGCCATTAATCTCTTTAATACCAATGTAGCCAATCCATTCTTGTATTCCGTAAGCTCCGGCTTTATCGTAGGGCTTAAAATTATCTACGTAATATGTAATTTCTTCAATGGATAATTTTTTGAATTTTACGCTTGTGCAAACATAAAATCATTTTTGTTTTAGCTGTGAACGTAAACAAACTCCAGAATATACAAAATGCTCATTTCCAGAAAGTGTTTCAATCATTTTTATAGCATCTTCTCTTGAATCGGGTTTGTTAATTACTTCATTATTAACCCATACAATTGTGTCGGCAGTTATTACAATTGTATTTTGAGATTGAATTTCGCCCCAAGATTTCGATTTATGTTCGGCAAGATATAAAGCGATATTTTCTTTTTTCAGATTTGAAGGAAAGTCTTCTTGTATTTCATCTTTAACTTCAACGCTGAATTTAAAACCAGCTTCTTGCATTAAAAATTGACGGCGAGGCGATTTTGAGGCTAAAATGATATTGAATTTTGATAATTTTTCGAGAAGCATGTTAAGACGTAAAATAAATTATTGATGTATAAAGTAAGCCTGAAACCATAATTATTTTTGTAATTATACTTGCTTTGTGATATTCACTTTTTTCTTTGGCATTAAGCAAAATATAAATCAGATATAAAAAGGGTAAAGTAATGAAAATCAGAAAGTACCAAATTGAATATTCATCATTTATAAAAATATAATACGAAGTGAAAAGTGTAATTAGTTCAGCAAAAATTAACATTATGATAATGTATTTTGTATTCATTACACCTAGTGAAACTGGCAATGTATTACGTCCGTATTCAATATCGCCATCGAAGTCTTCAATGTCTTTAATTATTTCACGTATAAGAGTTGTTATAAATGCAAAAATGGAAAACCCAAGTATCCAGATTTTTATCATACCTAAGTTCACAATACTGCTTTCAAATAAATCAGCGTATTTTTCAAAAATAGTTGGCATTTCAAACATAAAAACAAGTACTGGAATTAATCCAGTTAACACTGCTACGATAATATTTCCAACAAGAAACATTCGCTTATAGCTTGTACTGTAATACCAAAGAATTCCGACAGTTAGAACAAAAACTAATGAATATTTTATGTGTCCAATTTTCCATGAAACATAAGTAGTTAAAAGAATGGCTATAATATTAAAAAAAACATGTAGAATAATAGCAGAACGACGTTTAATATAAACTCCTACTACAACTGTTTTTGGACGATTAACAAGATCTGTTTTTCGGTCAAAATAATCGTTAATAATATAACCAGATGCTGTAATAAGTACAACACCAAGAACCAACATAAAAAACCATAAATCTGGTAATTGAAGTTGTAATCCGTTAGTAATAAGAATAGGCTCAATTACTGCCCATCTCATTAAAAGCATTGTTATAAAAACAATTACGAGATTTTGTATTCTTATTAATCTTAAAAAGTGCAACATTTATTTATTTAGGATTTAACTGCGTAGCAACAACAAACAACAAACCTCAAACCTCAAACTTTCTTTATTTACCACTCAAATGCTTCTTTGTCCATCCATTTTCCTTGAGCTCGCATAACTTGTTCAATTACATCACGAACACAACCATTTCCGCCTTTAACATCAGATATGTATTTTGATATTTGTTTAATTTCTTCAGCCGAATCAGCCGGACAAGTAGGAACTCCAACTTTTTTCATAACATTATAATCTGGTAAATCGTCGCCCATGTACAAAATATTGTCAGGATTAAGATTATTTTTTTTAATAAAATCTTCAAAAAATGTCATTTTATTAGCACAACATAAATATACATCTTCAACACCTAATCCATTGAATCTTACTTTGATAGATTTAGAAGTTCCTCCTGTAATGATTCCGATTTTAAATCCTTTTTTTACAGCTAATTGAACAGCAAAGCCATCTTTAATATTCATTGATCTAAGCGGTTCACCATCTGGATTTAAGTAGAAAATTCCATTTGAAAAAACTCCATCAACATCAAAAACAAATGCTTTTACTTTAGTTAAATCTTCTTTAAAATTAGTCATTCTTTTTTCCATTATTTTCTTTTATGATGCTTTCGGAAACAAAGCTATACATTTTTTGACAATCTTTGTAATTCTCAAGAATTTCGAGATGTTTATTAATAATATTTTTATCGTTACGTATTGCAGGGCCAGTTTGAGATTTATCGGGACCTAGTTTAATAGCTTTACTTAATGTTTCAGAAATTAGTGGCTTTAAAACATCAAATTCGTAACCAGTATTTTTCAATATTTTGTTTGACAGCGAAAATAAATGATTTGTGAAATTATTTGTAAAAACCCCTGCAATATGAAGTAATTGGCGATTTTCCGACGAACAATTATATGTTTTTTGTGAAATATTTTCTGCAATTTGCTTTATCGAAAGAAGGCTAAAGTTATTATTTGCTTCAATAAAAAGAGGTATTTCGGATAAGTCTAATTCTGATTGTTTACTGAAAGTTTGTAACGGATAAATAACTCCAAAATTTTCAGAATAGTTTTTTAAAATATTAATATCAGTACTGCCAGAAGTATGAATAGATAGTGGCATTTTGAAATTTAATTTTTTCAAAACATCTTCTATAATATCGTCTTTTAGAGAGATGAAATAAATGTCGGCATTTTTAGCTATTTCTGAAATGTTATTTGTATAACTGCAATTGATTTTAGAGGAAAGAAACTTAGCATTATCAATATTTCTGCTATAAATCTGAATAATTTCAAAATGCTTAGAAAGTGTATTTGCAAAGTGAAAAGCAACATTTCCTGCACCGATGTAAACTATTTTTTGTTTTTTGCTGATAGTCATTTGTAAGCAGAGGATAATTTTACTGTTTACAAATGTAGGCAGAAATGCTTACTTAACAAACCCATATTTTTTAATTTATAAAATTTAACAAAATTATTTAGAATAATTCTAAATAATTTATATCTTTGAAAGAAAAAAAATGAAATATTTAATAATTATGTGTTTGTTTTTTTCAGTAAAAGTTAATGCTCAGGATATAAGAAATTTTTACGATTTTAAAGTAAAATCGATTGATGGAGAAGAATTTGATTTTTCACAATTGAAAGGCAAAAAGGTGATGATTGTTAATACAGCATCAAAGTGTGGTTTCACGCCACAATATGCTCAATTAGAAGAAGTTTACAAAAAATATGGTGGAGATAAATTTGTTATAATTGGTTTTCCTGCTAATAATTTTCTGCATCAGGAGTCAGGAACAAATTCAGAAATACAGGACTTTTGCCAGAAAAATTATGGAGTTTCATTTCCAATGATGGAAAAAATTTCTGTTAAAGGAAAAGATATTCATCCACTTTATAAATGGCTTACAATGAAAGAACTTAATGGTGTCATAGATTCTAATGTTAAATGGAATTTTCAAAAATACTTGATTGATGAGAATGGAAGTTTAGTTAAATCATTTTCTCCTTCAACAACTCCTAATAATGAAGAAATTATTAAGTGGATTGCTGAATAGAAATTTGAAATTTCTTATAAATTCAAAAAACTTTTGAACTTTGGGATAAATTTATTCAGTAATGCTTAAAATAATAAACACTGCGGATGGGTCAAATAGTCTTTATAATGATATTATTAATGAAAGTTATCATTCTGTAAATGGAGCAATTCAGGAGTCTCAGCATGTATTTATTAATGCTGGATTAAGTCAATTTTCTAAAAAAGAGATTTCAATTTTTGAGGTAGGATTTGGAACTGGCTTAAATGCTTTACTTTCATATATTTTTGCAGAAAATAATTCAAAAAAAATAATTTACAATTCGATTGAGCTTTTTCCATTAAAAAGGGAGTTGTATGCACAGTTAAATTATGCAAACATTTTAGGTCAAAATTATTCGCATATTTATTTAAAAATTAACGAATCACAATGGAACACAAATATTAATATTTCAGACTATTTCAGTTTAAATAAAATTCATGATGATATAAGAACTGTCGAATTATCAGGTAAATATGATTTAGTATATTTTGATGCTTTTTCACCTCAAGTTGAACCAGAATTATGGACTTACGAAATTTTTGAAAAGCTTTATTCAAGTATGAATATGAATAGTATTTTTGTAACTTATTGTGCCAAAGGAGATGTGAGAAGGAATCTTCAAAAAGCAGGTTTCAATGTTGAACGAATTCCTGGTCCAGCTGGGAAAAGGGAAATGCTGAGAGCTTTAAAAGCTACAAGTTTCAAGCTTTAACCCCAAATTCAAAGTCCCAAGTTCCAAGAAGAAGAAAGTAATCAGTATTCAGTAATCAGTAATCAATCGGCAGGCAACGACACAGTGCTACGTAGCGAAATGCGATGTGTTGAGCTTGTCGAAAGATTTATAGAAGAAGAAAGTAATCAGTATTCAGTAAGTAGTAAGCAGTCGGCAGACAACGACACAGAGCTACGTAGCGAAATGCGATGTGTTGAGCCAGTCGAAACATTTATAGAAAATGAATCCGACACCAATATTGTCGCAATCACAACGAAAATCAAGGCGATCAAGTTCCATGCGACAGAATAAAGTTCCAATTTCCAAATCATTTAAATCCTGTAATTCCCGAAAAATAGGGATAACTTGTACCGATTTATAGGTAAACTCTGTCTAAGAAATCTCAAAATCCTAAATTAAAAAAATGTAGAATTATGAATGTAAAATGTAGAAATCCTAAATCCTGAAAATCTTGTTAATCCTGTCTAATAAATTCCAAAATCCAGTCAAAAAAAAAAGCTACCCTTTTGAGATAGCTTTTTCAATTTTGAAAGTAAATTTATTTTACTGCTTTAACAACAGCTTCAAAAGCTTGTGGATGATTCATTGCTAAGTCAGCTAAAGTTTTTCTGTTTAATTCGATACCTTTTGTATGAATTTTTCCAATGAATGCTGAGTATGATAAACCAAAAGGTCTAACACCAGCATTAATTCTTGTAATCCATAAAGCTCTGAAATTTCTCTTTTTGGTTTTTCTATCACGGTATGCATATTGCAAACCTTTTTCATAAGTGTTTTTTGCTACTGTCCAAACATTTCTTCTTCCTAAGAAGTTACCTCTGGTTTCGCTTAATACTTTTTTTCTTCTAGCTCTTGCTGCTACTGCGTTTACTGAACGTGGCATAAATTTTTCGTTTTTTGAATGGTTAGCGTTCCTTTATTATTTGGAATCTTTCGGCTAATTCACTCTGGTTAATTACTAATTTTTCTTTTAATTAAAATAAAACATAATTATTTCATTCCTAAAAGCTTCTTAATTCTTGATTCATCAGATTGAGCAACCATAGCTGTTTTAGTAAGGTTTCTCTTTCTTTTGATAGTCTTTTTGGTTAAGATGTGGCTCTTGAAAGCATGTTTTCTTTTAATTTTCCCTGTTCCGGTAACGTCAAATCTTTTCTTTGCTCCGGAATTTGTCTTCATCTTTGGCATTATACAATTATTTATTTGTGAGTGTTCTTATTTTTTTGGTTTTGGTGTTAAAATCATAAACATTCTTTTTCCTTCAAGCTTTGGATATTGCTCTATTTTAGCATAATCTTCCAATTCAGCAGCAAATTTTTCAAGTAATTTTTTTCCTTGTTCATTATACATGATTGAACGTCCTTTGAAAAATACGAATGCTTTTACTTTTGCACCTTCTTCAATAAACTTAATAGCATGTTTAAGTTTAAAATTAAAGTCGTGATCATCAGTATTTGGACCAAATCTAATTTCTTTAATTATAACCTTAACCGTTTTAGCTTTTTGTTCTTTTAATTTTTTCTTTTGTTGGTAAAGAAACTTTTGTAAATCAACAACCTTACATACAGGCGGATCGGCAGTAGGAGAAATTTCAACTAAATCTAATCCTAAGTCTTCAGCCATTCTTAAAGCATCTTGAATTGGTAAAATTCCTGGCTCAACGTTTTCACCAACTACTCTTACAAATTTAGCACGAATTTGTAGATTTATATTATATTTTGATCTACCATCGTCTGGTTTTCTAAAAAACCTGCGTTGAAAATTCTGTTCAGCTATAGCTTTGTCCTCCTTACTAATTTAATTAAAACTTTTATATTTTACTTAACTCTTCTGCAACTTCTTTATTTATATAAGTTGCAAATTCTTCAATTGACATTGTACCTTTGTCTCCATCTCCTTGCTTTCTTACAGCAATTGTCTCAGATTCAAATTCTTTCTCTCCAACGATAAGTAAAAATGGGATTCTTTTTAACTCATTGTCCCTTATTTTTTTACCTATTTTTTCGTTTCTGTCGTCAACGAAGCTGCGAATATCGTAATTATTTAACAAATTTAAAACTTTTTTCGCATAATCATTATATTTTTCGCTAATTGGTAGCAATACAACTTGCTCTGGAGTAAGCCATAATGGGAATTTTCCTCCAGTATGTTCTATTAGTACAGCAACAAAACGCTCCATTGAACCAAAAGGTGCTCTATGAATCATCACTGGTCTGTGTTTTTGATTATCAGCTCCAATGTACTCAAGTTCAAATCTTTCAGGCAAATTATAGTCAACCTGAATTGTTCCAAGTTGCCATTTACGACCTATTGCGTCTTTTATCATGAAGTCTAACTTTGGACCATAAAATGCTGCTTCGCCTTTAACAACCACAGTATTTAATCCTTTTTCTTGAGTTGCTTCAATAATTGCACGTTCAGCTTTTTCCCAATTTTCGTCAGAACCAATATATTTTTCTCTATTATCGGGGTCACGAAGAGATATTTGTGCTGTATAATCCTTAAATTCAAGAACTTTAAAAATATATAAAATTATATCAATTACTTTAATAAACTCTTCTTTGAGTTGGTCTGGTGTGCAAAAAATATGAGCATCATCTTGAGTAAATCCACGAACTCTTGTAAGACCATGTAATTCACCACTTTGCTCGTAACGATAAACAGTTCCAAATTCTGCAAGTCGTAATGGCAATTCTTTATATGAATGTGGTTTGTCTTTGTAAATTTCGCAGTGGTGAGGACAATTCATTGGTTTTAACAAAAATTCTTCGCCTTCGCAAGGGGTATGAATTGGTTGAAACGAATCTTTTCCATATTTTTCGTAATGTCCAGAAGTAACATAAAGTTCTTTTTGCCCGATATGTGGAGTTATAACTTGCAGATAACCATATTGTTTCTGAACTTTTTTAAGAAATTGTTCAAGCCTTTCTCTAAGTTGAGCACCTTTTGGCAACCATAATGGTAATCCCTGTCCAACTCTTTGAGAGAATGTGAATAATTCTAACTCTTTTCCAACTTTACGATGGTCTCTTTTTTTAGCTTCTTCAAGCATTACAAGATATTCTTCTAGCAATTTTTGCTTTGGAAATGAAATTCCGTAAATTCTTGTTAATTGTTTATTTTTTTCGTTTCCTCTCCAGTATGCTCCAGCTATACTTAATAATTTGATAGCCTTAATATAACCAGTATTTGGAATATGTGGTCCACGACATAAATCTGTAAAATTTCCTTGTTTATATAGTGAAATTGTACCGTCTTCAAGTTCTGTTATTAGTTCAGTTTTATATTGGTCACCTTTATCGCCAAAAAGTTTTAAAGCATCAGCCTTTGAAATTTCTGAACGAATGAAAGCTTCTTTTTGCTGAATTAGTTCTTTAATTTTAGCTTCAATTTTTACTAAATCAGCCTCTGTTACGACTTTTTCGCCAGCATCAACATCATAGTAAAAACCATTTTCGATTGTTGGTCCAATTCCAAATTTCATTCCTGGATATATAGCTTCAAGTGCTTCTGCCATAAGGTGTGCGGATGAATGCCAGAAAGCATGTTTTCCTTCTTCTTCTTCCCATTTGTGAAGCTTGATGCTTGAATCCTGATTAATTGGACGAGTTAAATCCCACAATTCGTTGTTAACAGTAATTGATAAAACAACATTTGCAAGCCCTTCGCTAATACTTTTTGCAATTTCATAACCAGTTATTCCGGCAGGATATTCTCTTACAGAATTATCGGGTAGAGTAATTTTAATCATCTTAATTTTTTTTTAAGAGTGCAAAGATAATTTATTTCTATGTAATATTGAATATTATATTTCTAAAATTCCTGAATTTGAACTGTGTGTAACAATGGTCTGAACAAAATGAGGATTATCTGAAAAACCGATTTTCATAATTTGTTCAATTTTTTGAGCATTATTATCGTTACAAATTGCGATTACAGAAGAACCTCCGCCACTAATTGTAAAACCATAAGCACCAGCATTAAGTACTTGTTGCTTTATTTCCCAATACGATGGAATTGCTGCTCCACGAACTGGTTCTGCAATATGATCAACGTTTATTGCATTGCCAAATTCTACAATGTCTTTTGTATGTATAGCATGTATAACTCTCGAACAACGAGCCATTTGTTCTTTTAGTTTTTCTTGTCCAATTTCATAAGTAATAAATCCTCTCGTTGTACGCTGGCTTTTCTTAATAACTGCTAGTACTGCAGTAAATCTAGGAATTTCTAATTTTAAAACGTCAACAGGATTGTAACTTTTAATGAGTACGAATCCGCCAAGCATTGCTGCTGCAACATTATCGGCATGAGGCGAACCTCCTGAAGCAACTTCGCCTAATCTGGCAAAATCTATTAATTCGTTGTTGTTTAAACCTAAGTCTAATAATTTATTTATTCCATAAATACAGGCTGAGGCAGATGCTCCAGTTGTTCCAAGACCGCCTCCGGATGGCATTGTTTTAATTATTTTAATATGAACTCCTTGAACAATGTTTTTTCTTTTGAAAAGTTCGGAAATTGCTAAACTGCCTGTGTTTTCTGAAATATCAATAGGAATATTCTGAGTGTTTCCAATAATTTCCAACGAAATTTTATCAGAATTGTTTAACGAAAGTTCAAATTCATCATAAGGTTCTTCGAGTGCGAGGGCAAAAATATCGTAACCAGGACCAACGTTGGCACTAGTTGCAGGGGCTTTTAAGTATATGCTGTTCATAGTTAGCAGTTTGTTTGTTGTTTGTTGTTTGTTGTTTGCTACGCAATTAACTCTAGAATATAAATTTCCAAATTATAATAATCCTTTTTCAATCATTATTGATTTTAGTATTTTAGTTTTTGCTTCGCTTAATGGAGTAAGTGGCGAACGATGCCATCCAGCCGGAAGCCCCATAATGTTTAACGCCATTTTTGCTGCCATCGGATTTGATTCAAATCTTAGGGCTTCAAAAAGAGAATAATATTCGTAGTGACTCTTTTCTGCTTCTGCAAAATTTCCAGACAATGCATGATTTGTCATTTCTGCCATTTGTTTTGGAATAATATTTCCTGCAACTGTAAATGTTCCTGCACCACCAAAAGCTATTATGGGATATGCAGTTGTATCTTTTCCTGTGAAGACACAAAATTCATCATCTTTGGTCAAGTAAAGAATTTTGGCAAGATGATCCATTTTTTTATTTCCATCTTTTATTCCTATAATGTTTGGATGTTTCGCAAGTTGACTAGTTGTTTCTGGCAACATATCAACTCCAGTTCGTTCGGGTGCATTGTGTAAGACAATTGGAAGTGGTGAAAAATCAGCAAGTTGAGTGTAAAATTCAATTAAGCCTTCTTGTTTTGGGAGTACAAAATATGGAGTAAATACAGAAACATAATCGGCTCCAATATCTGCAAATTTTTTAACTCTTTCTTTTGCATTCCACAAACTTGCAGAACAAGCATCGGGAGCAATAATTGCTTTACCTTTAGCTTCTTCTACAATAATTTTCACAACTTTATAAACCTCCTCGTCGGTTAATAAATTGTTTTCTCCGGTAACTCCAAGGGGTGCAATACCATGAATTCCAGCTTCAACTTGACGACGAACCAATATTCTTAAACCATCTTCGTCTAACGATAAATCATCTCTGAATGGAGTGATTAATAATGTGTAAGCTCCTTTTAGCATAAATTTTATTTTAAGTTATTACAAAGAAAATTATAATGAAAGTCAATAGCAACTAAAATTGAAGGAAAGTTTAAAGTTAAAAGGTTAAAGTTAAAAGAGGAAGGGTAAAGGTTAAAGTTTTTTGTAGTTTTATTCAATTTTGATAAATCTCTGTTCGTCAATATTATAGTTAAAAATTTCGCCAGTTTCAATAATATAGTACCATCCAAGAATATTTAATTCTTTTTTTGCGTATTTTTCTTTGATGTAGGGGTATGAAAATAGATGGTTCATTTGCTCAATTATGTTTAATTGCTCTGTCATCCATTCTCTTTTTGCAGGCTCGTTGTGAATGTTTGGTTCAAGATTTATTTTGTCTTTTACACTTTTTGCAAGTTGTAGCCATTTACTTGTATGTGGAATATTTTTTAGCTGTTCTTCATCAAAAAATAGTGCATTACAGCCACCACAATTTGAGTGACCACAAATTAGTATATTTTCAACATTTAATGCCTTTACTGCAAACTCAATAGCTGATGTGGTTGCTAAAAAGTCATCAGATTCTCTATAAAATGGGACTAGGTTTGCAATATTTCTAATTACAAATAAATCGCCTGGTAAAGTTTTGGTAATTAAATTTGGAACAATTCGTGAATCAGAACATCCAATAAATAACGTGTGTGGAGTTTGTTTTTTGCTGAGATTTTCAAACAATTCTTTGTGTTCATGAAAATCTTTTGCATTAAATTCTTTTACACCATTAAATAGGTATTCCATATAATTAGTGTTTTTTCAGTATAAGACACTTTTTTTATTTTATTTATTCAATTAAACATACTTTTTCATAAATTCTGGCAATAATGCTTCAAATTTCTTTACAGTCTCATCTATAGTTGAAAAATATTCACCGCCTGCTGCGTTTAGGTGACCACCTCCATTAAAATGTAGTTTTGCAAACTCATTAACAGGAACTTTTTCTTTTGACCGGAAAGATATTTTAACGTGATCCTTTTTTTCGATAAATAAAGCAGAAAAAGTAATATTTTTCATGCTAAGAGGATAATTTACAAATCCTTCGCTATCGCCTTTAGCAAACTTGAATTTATATACATCTTTGGTTGATATTACAATATATGCCGCTTTTGATTCAGGCATTACAACCATTTTATTCAAAAGACAGTGACCAAGTAATCTTGTTCTTTCTTCAGAATAATTATTAAAGACTTTATTACGAATATCGTCGAAATTTATGCCTTTTTCGAGCAATGCACCTGTTGTTCTGAATGTACTTGGACGATAAGCATTTACACTAAATGAAACTGTATCTGTTAACAATCCCGTAAATAAACATTCAGCAGAATTTTTATCAATATGATGAGTCATTTGGCAAGTGCTTACAAACTCAAAAATTAATTCCGCAGTTGAGCTTACATCAATTGTTGAAACTTTAAAATCAGTAAAATCAGAAGGATCTGGATGATGATCGATTAACACTTTTGGCGTTTTTAAATCCCTTACAACTTCATCAACACCAGAAATTCTGCTTAAATCGTTAAAATCAAGAAAGAAAAGTAATTCTGCATTTTTGATTATTTCTGTTGCAAATTCTTTATTATTGTCAAATCTTATAACAGATTCATTTCCAGGCAACCATCTTAAAAACTCAGGATAATCATTTGGGATTATAACAGTGGCATTTTTGTTCATATTATTTAAAACATGATAAAGTCCAAGAGCAGAGCCTATTGCATCTCCATCAGGATTCCGGTGTGAAATAATTACTATATTATTTACGCTATCGCAAACTTGTTTAATTTCGGAGAAAATATTAATATCTATACCTTTCAATGTAATTCAATTTTATAATTAATGATAATAATTTACTTTTGTAAAATTAGAATATAATTTAGAAATAAAAATATGAATGGAAATTTAACTTTTACAATGATTAAGCCTGATGCAATGCAAAGAGGCTTTATGTCGAAAATTTTAGACAAAATTACTGATACTGGCTTTAAGGTTAAAGCTATGAAACTTACAAAGTTATCGAAAGAACAAGCTCAACAATTTTATGGTGTTCACAAAGAAAGACCTTTCTTTAACGATTTAGTTGAATATATGAGCTCAGGTCCAATTGTAGCCGCAGTTTTAGAAAAAAACAATGCTGTTGAAGATTTTAGAAAATTAATTGGAGCAACTGATCCAACTAAAGCCGACGAAGGAACAATCCGTAAAATGTATGCAGAATCAATTCAGTACAATGCAGTACATGGCTCTGATTCTGACGAAAATGCGATGATTGAAGGTAATTTCTTTTTCTCAGCTAGAGAACGCTTCTAGAAGCTCAAAGCCCAAAGATAAAAGATAAAGGTAAAAGTTGGCTAAATGAAATGCTGACTTTTACCTTTTTTTATCAGTTTATAATTTAGTTACATAATTTTTAAAAATACCTTAACTTTTGTTAGGGTATTTTTTTTGAAAATGGAGTTCTAAATATGAAAGTTGGAATTTGATGGGTATTTTGCCTTATTACGGAAAAGTTGCTCCATCCCGATGCATCGGGAAACCGCTCCGATAAATCGGAGTGGTGTGAGAGAAAAGTAACGAACTATTGTGATAAAGTACTAGCAACACTTAAAAGTAGCACAATCAATCCAAGTATAAAAACTAATTTCACCAAATTAAGAGAGAGCTTTTGTAATACACTTTTTTTAATAGCAGATGATTCCTTATTTATTTTTTTTGCCAATATTAAATTTCTAAATAAATGAATAAAAATCATCAAAAACACAAATATATGTTTTAAAATTAATAGTAAAATCCAGTTATTCCAACTACTTAATCCATTATATATTGGCATGTTAATAATTGATAAACCTACTCCTGTTATAACTAA
>MEND01000197.1:0-6058 GCA_001768975.1 Bacteroidetes bacterium GWA2_31_9
AGATTTTGTAGTTTCTGATTTTAAACGACTTGTTCCAACATCAATTACTGTTGCTCCTTCTTTAACCATATCGGCTTTAACAAATTCGCGTGAACCTATTGCTACAATTAGAATATCTGCACTTCTGCAAACTTCAGCTAAATTTTCAGTTCTGCTATGAGCAACTGTTACAGTTGCATCAATACCTTTTTGCGACATTAAAATACTTACAGGTCGCCCTACAATATTACTTCTGCCTAAAACAACACAATGTTTTCCTTTTGTTTCTATCTTATATCTTTTAAGTAATTCAACTATGCCAAATGGTGTGGCTGAAACAAAAGCTGGTAAACCAATAGACATTCTTCCAAAATTTTCGGGATGAAAACCGTCAACATCTTTTTTAGGATTAATAGCTTCAATTATATCATTTTCAGATATATGCTTTGGTAATGGTAGCTGAACAATAAAACCGTCAATATCGGAGTCGTTATTTAATTTATGTACACAATCTAATAGTTCTTTTTGCGAAATATCATCTTTAAATTCGAGCATAGTTGATTTAAATCCAACTTGTTCGCAGGCTTTAACTTTATGATTTACATAGGTAATGCTACCACCGTCGCTTCCAACAAGAATTGCTGCAAGATGTGGTCTTTTATGCCCTTTTGATACTAACTCGTCAACTTCAATTTTAATTTCTAATTTTATTTCATCAGAAATTTTTTTACCATCAATTATTGTCATTTCTTTTAAATTTTGATAATATTTTCAATTCGAAACAACTACACTTCGACTCCGCAGTGTCCAATAAACAATAAACTACAAACCACAAACATTCTTTAACCCTTCTTAAAAGGCATTCCGCCCATCATTCGACCAAGTTTGTTGCTTCCGGTAAGCATTTTCATAAGCTTACGTGTTTCATCAAATTGCTTGATTAAACGATTAACTTCTTGAATTGATGTTCCGCTTCCGTCAGCAATTCTTTTTCGCCTTGTTCCATTTAAAACTCCAGGACTTTCTCTTTCAAGTGGTGTCATTGAATGAATAATTGCTTCAATATTTTTAAATGCATCATCATCAATATCAACATCTTTCAGTGCTTTTCCAACTCCAGGAATCATCGATGCTAAGTCTTTTAGATTTCCCATCTTTTTAATTTGCTGAATTTGCGAAAGAAAATCATTAAAGCTGAACTGGTCTTTTGCTATCTTTTTCTGTAATTTTCGGGCTTCTTCAACATCGAATTGCTCTTGAGCTTTTTCTACCAAAGAAACAATATCACCCATTCCAAGAATACGGTCTGCCATCCTTGCAGGGTAGAAAATATCAAGTGCATCTAATTTTTCTCCAGTTCCAACAAATTTGATTGGTTTATCAACTACCGAACGAATCGAAAGTGCTGCTCCACCACGTGTATCGCCATCTAATTTGGTAAGAATAACGCCATCAAAATTTAATCTGTCGTTAAATTCTTTTGTAGTATTAACAGCGTCTTGACCAGTCATTGCATCAACAACGAATAAAATTTCATGTGGATCAACAGCTTTTTTAATAGCTTCAATCTCTTCCATCATTTCTTCGTCAATTGCTAAACGACCAGCTGTATCTATAATTACAACATTATTTCCATGTAATTTTGCATCCTTAATTGAGTTTAATGCAATTTTAACCGGATCAATAGAATTTTCATCGAAATATACCGGAATACCAATTTGTTGACCTAAAACTCTTAATTGTTCAATCGCAGCAGGTCTATAAACGTCAGCCGCAACCAATAAAGGACTACGTCCTTTTTTTGTTTTTAAGAAATTTGCTAATTTTCCTGAAAAAGTGGTTTTTCCAGAGCCTTGAAGACCAGCCATTAAAATTACAGTTGGACTGCCTTTTAAATTAATGTCAACCTTTTCGGTTCCCATTAATTCAACTAGCTCATCATGAACTAATTTTACCATAAGTTCGCCAGGCTTAATAGCTGTTAATACATTTTGACCTAAAGCCTTTTGCTTAACATTTTCGGTAAAAGTTTTTGCAATTTTAAAGTTAACATCGGCATCTAATAATGCACGTCTAACTTCTTTTAACGACTCGGCAATGTTAATTTCAGAAATTCTGCCTTCGCCTTTTAATATCTTAAACGAACGGTCGAGTTTGTCGGTTAAATTTTCAAACATTTTCTTTATATTTTTATGACAAGTTGCAAAGTTAAAATAATTAGCTCAACTTTTTAATTAAGGAATAATTTTAATCTATGAAAAGATAATTCCTTTACCCTTTTTAGTTTGATTATAATTATGCAAAATCTCTTTAATCTTTTTTGCATCTGATTTTGAAAGGCAATATGCTGAAATATTTCCTCCTACAATTTTTATATGAACATTCCGTTAATTCTAAAAGAGTAATTCTCTTAATTTAATATTTGCCCTATTTTATTAGTCTAAATATGCTTCCAAAAAATTTTCCAATTACCCTACGAACAATTCGTTTTCCAACTTTTCCTTTTTTAACAGCGTTTACATCGCCTAAAACTTTTCCAGAACCATATAAAATTGAACGTATAGTTGAAATAAGACTCATATTTTAGCTTTTCTAATAATTTTATAATACTTGATTTCCTTAACTAATGCAACTGCCTCAAACCAAATATGTATTGCAGTTTTAAAATTTGTATTTTCTAAACCGATATATACTTGTTCTTTATCAACTAGATTTACTAATCCATTTCGAGATTGAGAATTTTTTACAGAAAAATCAAGTTCATATTTGTATGGTAATAAAGAAATATAGTTTTCCGCTTCTTTCTTGCTAGGGAAAAAATAAATATTACAATATGCTTCTTCTGCAGGAGGTATGAAAATATTGTTTAATAACTCTCTAGATAAACTTGAATAATTTTTCTCTGCTTCATAAACTGTTAAACCAAATAATTTTACTTTAGAATAAGATGCACCAACGTCGTTTACAAATTTATCAGTATTTGATGTGTCTTTTAAACTATAACTAACTTTCAACCTATAAAGCCAGTCTTTTGTACCTTTTGGTATCGAAATAGGAAATATTACTTTTTTTTCACCACCAAAAAATGCTTTAGTTGTAGAATTTAATGTAACATTATAAGGTTCGTTAAAAATATTTCTAAGAATAAAATTAACCACTGCAACTCCATTTTTATCTCCCTTTGTTGTTAGAACTGAATCTGTTAAAATTTCAGTATCCATAAACTTTGAATTTATATCAACAGGTTTTCTTTTAATAATAATATTTGAATAAGTATCCTTTTTTATTGCAATTTTTAATGAGTAAATATCGGTATGAGCAATGACAATAGTTTTATTAAATTTCTTGAAATTATATTTTTCAAACTCCTTTCGTTTAAGAGATTCGTTATAAAGAAAATAATTAATGTTTTCTTCAAAATTCAAATCTAACATCAAGCTATCGCCCTTATGAGCAACAAAATACAAACTACTATCTCCAGCTTTTAATACGGTTTCTTCAATGTCAATTATTGTTATTGGAAATAATTCTTTAATCGTAAAAATTTTCATTTCGATACTAACTTGTAATTCAGAAATGCTTTTCATTATCGAATCGAACATTGTACTGTCTTGGCGGTGTGCCAAAACGATTTTTATATTGCTCAATTCTACTAATTTATTTTTAGCATCTATAATTTTATTCAATTCTGAAACATCGCTAATATTAGATTTAATTAAAGAACTAAGCACAGTTAATTGCTCTTTGAGATTAATCAAGTCTTGTGAAATTACAACTACAACTTTTTTTGTTTCATTACCGCAACCAATATTTAAAATATAACAAATAATTAAACAGATTGTTACATAATTGAGTGCTTTAATTTTATTTTTCATATAAAGTTTTTTAAATTATATATTTTAAGAATTTATTGGCTTATTAGATATTTGATTTTTCTGATTTTTATTACGGATTTCTTCTTTGGAATAAAATTATACGTTAGCCAATTTCCATTCATTAAACAATAGAAGTTCTTTTTCTATCATTTTTATACAAATTCCAATTACAGCAGCATCGTCTAATTGTCCAATAACAGGAATTGCATCCGGGATTAAATCAAATGGATTGATTAAGTACAACAAAGAAAATGCAACTGCACTAATAACCCACCATGGAACTTTTGTATATTTTTTTGAAATATAAGCCTTTATTAGAGCAAACAGAAGTTTTATATCTTCCCAAAGCCGTTTAAGAACATTTGATGAATTTACTTTGCTTTCAATTTCATCTGATTTGTTTAAAACCTTTTGAACATCGTCAATAGAAATTTTTGATGCTCCTTTTTTTACAAAATCTTCGCTTACTTTGCTCATTATTAATTAATTTAAAATGTTATAAAAAAAATATCGTCTTTAAATTCTATATTTTTAACTTCAATACCAAGAATTCTATTTGATTTTAATAATTCATTAATATACAGGTTTATATTTGGAATTTCTACTTTAATATAATCATTTGTTAACTTATCTTTTGGCAATAATCTCAACAAAAGTTTTAGAAAAAATGAATCTATTTCAAATTTCACAAAACCATTCTCAAAGTTTATAAATTTAATTGCAAACTCAATTTTTCTAATTACAAAATTAAGTTTTATATGAATTTTTTGCTCCTCTAAACGAATATCGTCTATATATTTTATTTTATTGAGATTTGCTTTAACAATATCAATTAATTCTTTTTGAGTTATTTTTATAGCAACCATAACATTATATTAGATTATTTTCTATGTTAAATATTTTCTTCAAGGATATTAAACGGCCAGCTTTATTTATAATAACAGCAAATGATAAAGGTTTATTAGAATCATTTATTTGTTGTTGTAATAAATTTTCAATTTCCAAAATATATTTATCTAATTTTGAGGCATTAGTGTCAAATTCAGATATTACCTCTTTTAAAAACATCATTATTTCTTCCTTATTTTGCTCTGTATTATCTCTGGAAACAAGAGGAATAATTGATTTTATCTTATTTGCTTTCAATTGAGACAAACTGTTTTCTGTAGAAATTTTAAAGTTTAAAATATGGTTTCTACAATTTGATAAATGTTTTCTATAAACAGCTATTCTTGCTTTAAGCAAATCTTTTCTAACAGGCAAAGAAGAATTTATTTGTGTTCCTAAATTCGCAACTTGAATTGCCAACAAATATGATGACTGCATTTGAGCGTATCTTTTAATAATTTCTTTAATTTTAATTTTATTTTCATCAAGCATATCAAATTTAAATATATTTAATGAACCACTAGCCAAATCTTTTTCATCTGGTATCTCTTTCAAAATATTATTTAATTGCATAAAAGTGGCTTCACATACTTGTAAACATTCTCTCTCAATCGCACCAATTTCATTAATTATATGATTAATATAATTTTCAGTATTAAAATTATACGAATTTTCTTTTAAATTATTTGAAAAGGTTAATAAATGTTGATAATTGCCAAGAATTTTTGACCATCTTTCTTGATTTAAATATTGTTTGATTTCAGAGATTCCTTGATCAATTTCATCAATTTTTGAATTTATAGTTATTAAATATTGACTTGCGGCTGTAACGACAACAATACCAGCTAAAGCAGCTAAAGCGTATGGATTAGCGACTATGGATTTTGATACAAACGGAACTAGATTAGTAACGCCTTGGCTTAGCTGACTAGTTATTTCACTGGAAAAAGTTAACAACATTTCTGAACCTTTAACTTTTAAATCATCAGAGGCTGTAGTAAGATAATTATTTACTAACTCAGAGAAGTATCTATTTTGATTTTCAGATAAAGGAATATCTTCACCTTGTAATTCTTCTGAATTCTCAACTGGTTTTAAATTTATAGGCAATTCAGGAATTTGTATTTGATGTTTTTTTTCAATCTCATTTATAACTTTATTATCCTCTATGTTAAGAATATTGATTTTCTTCTTTTAAATCGAAAAATAACAATTGCTATTAGAACAGCAATAACTAATACAATAATGATTATTGTTTTCATATTTTATGTGGTATTAATGAATTAAAATATTTGTTTTTTCTAAATAATTTATTG
>MEND01000197.1:6082-8192 GCA_001768975.1 Bacteroidetes bacterium GWA2_31_9
ACCTCCATGCAAACTTACTTCTCGTTTTATATCGTCGTGAATTATAAAGTTTACAAAGCCACAAAGTGTATTTGTTTTGTTTGAAACTATTCTACTAAAACACGACCAAGGCTCACGGTCTTTTTTTCTTATTATTTTTTCATCGTAAGGCGGTTTTATTCCAAACATAAAATAAATGTCTTGCTCTGTAAAATATTGAAAAAAATCTTTAATTGAACCTTTGTGTGGCACAAGGCTAACACGGTTTCCTGTGAAAGTTGTTTTTGTTAATATTTTTTTCAATTCCATCATTTTAGCTATTGCCTTTAATCAAGTAATTTGCAATTGTATCAGCTATTTTTAAACCTGTTTCTTGCTCTATCCAAAGCCATTGTCCGTTTGGGTTACATTCCAAAAATATATATTCGTCATTTGGGCTTACTATAAAATCGAAACAACCAAAATTCAAATTCATAAGTTTTAAATATTCTATACAACTATTTGAAACATTTTTTGGTAATTCATAAGCCGAATATTTTATGCCTTCGTAACCTTGTCTGAAATCTGTTTTTCCTTTATCATCTTCTAAATGTTGCGATTCTATTTTACAAGCAAAAACTTTGTCGCAAACTACAGTAATTCGTAACTCAAACTTTTTTTCGATATATTCCTGAATAAAATTTACTGTTGAGTTTACTGCATTTTCGGGATAATTCAATATTTCAGTTTTGTAGTGTTTACGTGTCCAAAAAACAATATGGTTTTGCTCGTCAATGTCAAAACTTTGGGTTTCTAAAGATTTTATAACTACTTGATTTTGTGAATTTAAAAAATCATCAAGTTGTTGTTTATTATTTGTGTGAATTGTATCGGGAACTTTCATTCCTATGTCAATTGCAGTTTTTAATTGTAGTAATTTTGAAGAAGCCACAGAATCGTAAATTGCATTTCCAATCCAGAATTTATCTTTCAAATAATATTGTAGGGCAATTAAAAAGCCTTTTGCTTCGTCGAGGCATATTTTTTTGATTTGTTCGTTTTCAATATCTGATTGATTAGGCTTTTCGGGTCGGCGTTCCCAAACAGATTTAATTTCTGAACCTTTTATTTCGGCTTGAGTTATCTTATTTTTTAAAATAAAATCGGTTTTATTATTCTTACATTCCCACGAAACAATATAGTCGCTTAGTAAACATTCGGTATTGAATCTGAATACTTTAACTCCTTTTTCTGTTAATTTTTCAATTACCGGATTTGGATGAATATCGCCTTTATTTGTCAGTATAAGAATCATTTATTTTGTTGACTTTGCATCGTCAATTGTGTTTTTTGGGTCAGAAAAAGTTCCTGATATTCCTTTTTTACGAGTTGTTGAAAATCTCAAACATCTTGTCCCAATTTGTCTGTTTTCAGAGCCTCCACCACATTCATAAATTGGAATTTGTTTTTCTTCATCATAAATATAATTCAGCATATCAAGATAATCAGAATTAATCTCTTCGGGTTTTGCATTAAGAAACAATAAAGGCAATATTTGGTTTTGCTGTGATAAATTTGTGCTTAACATATTCGGTTATTTTAAATTCAATTTATTTTCCAATTCACTAACAACTTGTTGTTCAGCATCACAAATATCATTTGAAGCATTTGCAACATCAATAATCATATCATTTATTATTGTTTTATTTTCAGGATTTTCTTTTAAATAATCTGATAAAAGCTCAATAAAAGCACTTTCCCATTTCTCAGTATTTTTAAGCAAATAATCGAATTCTGCATAATATTGATAACTTAATAATTCAATTAATTCATCATTAGTTTGTTCATCTTTAAAGCTCTCGGCAAGGCTTTTAGAAATATTTACTAAAGATAATTTTTCGTTATTATCGGCTTTTCCATCAGCCATTGCAATAAGTAAAGATGGAAATGTTGTTATTATTGATGCAAATGGAGCTTCACCCATTTCAATCATTCTTTCTTTGCAATAATTGTTATAAACTTTTTTAAATTTTTCGTGTAATTCCATGGTTCTACTTTTTATTTACATGCGACAAAATAAAGAAATATATTGTAACTTCAAAATTGTTCCAATTATTTTTAAATGATAACTCACTGAACTGATTGTCTAAAG
>MEND01000197.1:8258-11420 GCA_001768975.1 Bacteroidetes bacterium GWA2_31_9
TTAGCAACATCTTCTTTTGTTTTGTCCATCATAAAATTTGTTGGTTGTGACAAATAATTGTGTCCGAGTTCAATAGAGCTGTCAACCTTGTTTTTTATATTCTCACCATCAATGTAAAAAAAGTCAGTTTCTTTTAATTGTTCATTTGGTGCGATTGAAATAATATCAACTATTTTAGAAGTGTTGGAACTTTTGCCAATTTTGGCTTCTTTTACAAAAAATACTGAGTTATTTTTATTGTACTTCTGTTGTAATTGAAAAGCAAGTTTGTTTTTAATTTCAAACTCAAAACCACCGTTCAGAGCCATATAGCACATTTCTTCGCTCTCAATCCAATCTTTAAGGCCATATAATGATTCAACAATTTTAAATTTCATTTTTTTTGTCTTTTAAATGAATAATTCCATCATTATACTCAATATCAGTCAAAAAAAGCCCTTTTGCAGGAAATGATTTCCCTGAATTTGAACGATTTTTAGATTTTATTATATTGTGTAAATCTTCAATTGACTTTTTACCAACTCCAATATCAAACATAGTTCCTACAATTGCTCTAACCATATTCCGTAAAAATCTATCAGCTTTAATAGTAAAAATCAGCCCATTTTCATCTTTTGTCCACTCTGCAATGTAAATTTTGCAAATATTAGTTTTTGTATCTGAATGTGTTTTGCTAAAGCACTCAAAATCAACATACTCAAATAATACTTTTGCTGCTTCATTCATTTTTTGAATATCTAAATCTTGATGCCAGAAATATGAAAAATCGTTTCTAAATGGATTCTTCACATTACTAAAATAATATTTATATGTCCGGGAAATAGCCGAAAATCGAGCATGAGCATCATCTTTAACTTTATAAATATTATAAATGACTATATCAGGTGGCAAAAAAGAGTTAATTTTTGTTACAAATTTTTCATTTGAGTCTAAATCGGCTACAGATGTGTCAATATGTGCAATATAATATGATGCATGAACCCCCGTATCAGTCCTACCTGCTCCAACTGGCATAATTTCTTCACCTAGTAACTTAGTAAAACAATTACTTAAAACTGATTGAACTGTAATATTTTTCTTTTGAATTTGCCATCCAAAAAAATTCTTACCATTATATGCTAAATGCACGAAGTATCTGTGTTTCAAACCTAAAAGCTTAACAATATTTAACAAAAATATGAAATAATTTTAGCTTTTTAATAATAATTTTGCTCCAAGAAAATAGATTTATAGAATTGGAATAAAAATTGTGTAATTTAACGGCTTAAAATTTTTAATTATGAACAGCATAATTGACATCAAAGAATTAAACGAAAAAATCCAAAAAGAAAGTGCATTTATCGACATAATGACTATGGAGATGAATAAGGTTATTGTAGGTCAAAAACATCTTGTTGAAGGATTATTAATTGGACTTTTGTCTGGTGGTCATATTCTTCTTGAAGGTGTTCCTGGTCTTGCAAAAACTTTAGCAATTAATACTCTTGCTAGTATTATTGATGCAAAATTCAGCAGAATTCAATTTACACCTGATTTATTACCAGCCGACTTATTAGGGACACTAATTTATAGTCAGAAAAAAGAAGAGTTTGTTGTAAAAAAGGGACCAATATTCGCAAATTTTATTTTAGCTGATGAAATTAATCGTGCTCCAGCAAAAGTTCAAAGTGCATTATTAGAAGCAATGCAGGAACGTCAAGTTACAATTGGCGACACTTCTTATAAATTGGAAGAACCATTTTTAGTTCTTGCTACTCAAAATCCAATTGAGCAAGAAGGAACTTATCCACTACCCGAAGCACAAGTTGACCGTTTTATGTTAAAAGTAGTAATTTCTTATCCAAAAATTGATGAGGAAAGAATTATTATAAGACAAAATCTTAATAAAACTATTGCGAAAGCAAATTCAGTTTTAAAACCAGAAGATATTATTAAAGCTCGTGATGTTGTTAAGGATGTTTACATGGATGAAAAAATTGAAAAATATATTCTTGACATTGTTTTTGCAACTCGTTTCCCCGATGAATACGGTTTATCAAAGTTCAAAAGCATGATTTCTTATGGAGCTTCTCCTCGTGCAAGTATAAATTTATCGATGGCATCAAAAGCTTATGCTTTTATTAAGCGAAGAGGCTATGTGCTTCCAGAAGATGTGAGAGCTGTTTGCCATGATGTATTAAGACACAGAATCGGTTTAACTTATGAAGCAGAAGCTGAAAATATTTCCTCAGAAGACATTATCAATGAAATTTTGAATACCGTTGAAGTACCATAAAACATATAAAAACTTCATAAAGAAATAATTAAATGAAATATATAACTATAACAACAATAGCTTTACTTTTAATCATAAGCAATTTTTCTTTTTCTCAAAACCTTATAGGTCAACATGTAAATGATATAAAAGCAACAATGTCAAAACTAAGACCTAAATATCATATTGATAATACAACAGTTGAAGCAAAATCAGTAAAATTTATTGACCAAGGTGGCGACAATACATTGATATTTTTTATTGATGAAAAAGGTTTTTGTAAGTATCAAAAATTTATGATGGAAGTAAATTTTGCAAAAAACACAGTAGATACTTTAACTAAAAACTACAAATATCTTGATAATCTAACTTGGCTTGACAAAAGAAACGATAAAGATTATTTAATTAAAATGCAGAATAATGATTATTATTTTACGGTTGTTTATTCGTTAAAAGAAGATTGAGAAATTGCTAAATGGTTAAATTGATAAATTGTTCTATGTGATTCTTTCTATGTGCTTTATGTGTCTATGTGATAAAATGGTTAAATCCTAAATAAAAAAAATGTAGAATTTTGAATATAAAATGTAGAAATGTGAAAATCCTAAATCCTAAATAAAAAAATGGAAGCCACTGATTTAATAAAAAAAGTCAGAAAAATTGAAATTAAAACACGAGGATTATCTAAGCATATTTTTGCTGGAGAATATCATAGTGCTTTCAAAGGGAGAGGAATGGCTTTTAGCGAAGTACGTGAATATCAGTACGGCGACGACATCAGAAGTATTGATTGGAATGTAACAGCACGATTTAACCATCCTTACATTAAAGTATTTGAAGAAGAACGTGAGCTTACAGTTATTTTAGTTATTGACGTAAGTGGTTCTAAAGAATTTGGTTCAGTAAAT
>MEND01000198.1 GCA_001768975.1 Bacteroidetes bacterium GWA2_31_9
AGTTAAAAATGGAGATACAACCGGAATAGTGAAGTCCGATGGTTATTTATTGTCGAATAAACATATTAATTATGAATTCAGTGATATAGTTTTATTCCCAAATCCAGCAAACGATTTTGTAGAATTACAATTATCAAATTTAAATAATTCAAAAAACATTGTTATTGATATCTATAATATTAGTGGAGAAGAGGTGAAAAAACAAATTTGCAAATCTGAAAATGTAAGAATTAACCTTGATGGACTAAATGATGGTATTTATTTAATAAAGCTGATAACTGAAGATAAAGTCACAGTTAAAAAGCTAATAATTCAGCATAAGTAATTCAAATTACTATGAATTCCACCTAAAAGCTTTATTTTCAAATCCAGCCAAATCAATTACTCTATCAACAATTGTCATTGCTAATTCGTTAATATTATTTGGATTAGAATAAAATGAAGGAGAAGCCGGGCAAATAATTCCTCCGGCTTCTGTAATTGTAGTCATATTTCGAAGATGAATCAAGCTGTATGGAGCTTCACGAGCAACTAGAATTAATTTTTTTCGTTCTTTCAGAAAAACATCAGCAGCACGAGTAATTAAATCGTTTGAAATTCCATTTGCAATTCGCCCTAAAGTTCCCATTGAGCAAGGGCAAATTATCATAATGTCAAAATCATTAGAGCCTGATGCTATCGGACAATTAAAATTATCGGCAGTAAAATTTGAAAATCCATAATTTAAATAGCTTTCATCATTTAATTCCGATTTCCAAATTTCTTTAGCATTTGACGATAAAACCATAATTCGTTTTCCAACCTGAGAATCGAGTTCAGTTAGTTTTTCCATTAATAACTTTGCATAAATTGCTCCACTAGCTCCAGTTATTGCTAATGCTATATTTTTTTTATTCATCTTTGAATTTATAATATAATGCAAAACTAATTAGATTGTTATATTGTCCTCTATCGTTCCAATAAGTCTGATTTCCAGGGTGATTTCTAATTGGTGTCATTGAATAAGAATATCTGAAATTAGCAATAAGTTTTTTACCTAGTGCGAAATTATAACCAATTATAAAAGGAATTTCAATATTATTAAAGCTTGGTTCAGGTGTGTACCAACCATAACCATCGGTATCTTCTAGTGCTTTTGCAAGATATGCAAAGCCACTACCAACTTCAAATTTCATCTTTTTTTTAATTAGAACTGTAAATAAAAAAGGCATTTCAATATAATTTAAGCTGAGTTTATAATAAGCAGCATAATCGCCCATTTCGTTTCTACTTATTTCTCGACTACCTTTTTGAATAAATTTTAATTCTGCTTGTCCGCCAATTTTAGTCCCGAATTGAATATTTACAAAACCGCCAAACTGAGTCCCAGGTTTATTGTAACCAGCGAACATGTCGCCATCGACCTGACTTGCAACCATTCCGGCAAGCAATCCTCCCTTAAAACTTTGCGAAAAAGCAGATACTGTATTAAAAGTAATTAAAACTAGGGCTATTTTTAGGTAAAATTTCATTTAAGCTTATTTATTGATTCTGTCCACACTACTTGAACCATTTGTCTAGTTTTTGTTTTGCCTGTTCCTTAGTATGAATTTTTCCATTTTTAGAGTCTTCGATGCCTTTTTGGATTTTTTCCATAAATATTAATTTGTCAATCAAATCTTCTATTACAAGATTTTCAGGCATTTTATTAAGTGTGTTTAACAATTGACTTTTTGTTATCATAAGATTTAATTTTATCAAAAATAGTAACAATTTAACAAAATAGCAATTTAACCATAACGACAGCATCAATAACCCAAAAATATTTCGTTGTTAATATTTACAAATTTTACTTTTATAAAACCAATTTTAAGGTATATTTGCACAATTGTATATGATTACTAAAGAGGAAATAATAACCAAACGAAGAATTTTTACTTCTTATTTGACTACTGTTGTAAGTATCTCATTAGTATTGTTTTTATTAGGACTAACTTTTCTTTTGGTTTTAAATGCTAAGAGAATTTCTGATCACATTAAAGAAAACTTTGGTTTTACTGTATTTTTAAAAGAGAATGCAAAACAAGCAGATATAAATGTCCTTCAAAAAAACTTCGATGCAACAAGTTATGTAAAATCAACAGAATATATTTCAAAAGAAAAAGCTGCTGATGAACTTAAATCAACTTTAGGTGAAGATTTTATTGAATTTTTAGGATTTAATCCTCTTTTATCATCATTGGATGTAAGATTATATGCAGATTATGCTAATTCAGATAGTTTGCAAAGCATTGAAAAAGATTTTCTACAATATTCGCTTGTTAGCGAAGTTTCTTATCAAAAGTCTCTTTTACATTTGGTTAATGAAAATGTGAAGAAAATAAGTTTTATACTTTTAGGTTTTAGTTTATTGCTTTTTCTTATAGCATTTGCACTAATAAATAACACAATACGATTAATGGTTTATTCTAAAAGATTCATTATTAACACAATGAAATTAATAGGAGCAACACGTTCATTTATTCAGTTTCCATTTCTTATCAAAAGTACGATTCAAGGTATTATAGGAGCATTAATAGCAATATTTATGTTAATTTTAGTTATTTATTTCGCTCAGAATGAATTAAAAGACATAATTTCGCTTTACGATTTTAAAATCCTAGGAAGCCTATTTGGAATTGTAATAATTCTTGGAATTCTAATGTGTTTAATTTCGACCTATATAGCAGTAGGCAAATATTTAAGTATTAAATCAGATAATTTATATTATTAAAAGATGAAACATTCTCGACCACAAATAAGGACACACAAGGAAATGATTATAGAGAAGAAATTAGCCACAGATTGCACAAATTTTACTCATAAATCGCATATTTTTAAAGGCATTCGTGAGTCGCTTCGCTATGTTCACAGATTTAAAACAACCTTTGGTTGTTTTATCTGTGCTAATTCAAAAAAATCTGTGAAACAAATTTGTGTAAATTAGTGTAATCTGTGGCAAAAAAAATCATAAATATCAATGTAAATCAGTGTCTAACTAAATTATAAACACATGAAAAAACAAACAACAACAGCAAAAACTGAAGTAATAAATACAAATTTTGCATTTGGAAAACAAAATTACATGTTTTTAGCAATCGGTTTTGTTATAATTATTATTGGATTTTTATTAATGATTGGTGGTGGTAGCGATGATCCAAATGTATTTAATCCTGAAATTTTCAGTGTTACGCGTATTACTGTTGCACCTATGATTGTAATTGCAGGATTTATCTTCGTTATGTGGGCTATTATGCGTAATCCTAAAAAAAGCCAACAATAGGTAAATGAGCTGGTTACATGCAATTATTATTGCTATTGTTGAAGGAATAACAGAGTTTCTTCCAATTTCGTCAACAGGTCACATGATTATTACTCAATCATTGCTTGGTGTTGAAAATTCAGAATTTGTTAAAGCTTTTATTGTAAACATTCAGTTTGGTGCAATATTATCGGTTGTTGTACTTTACTGGAAATGTTTTTTTCAAACAATCAACTTCTATTATAAATTATTTATAGCCTTTATTCCGGCTGCAATTATTGGATTTTTACTAGGCGATTATATTGATGCTCTTTTGGAAAATGTGACAGTTGTTGCAGTTTCATTGGTTGTTGGAGGAATATTTTTATTGTTTGTTGACAAGATGTTTAATAAACCTTCAGAAAATCAGGAAATTACTACTGGAAAAGCTTTAAGAATTGGACTTTTTCAGTGTATTGCTATGATTCCTGGAGTTTCTCGCTCTGCAGCTACGATTATTGGAGGAATGGTTGGAAAATTAAATAGAAAAAATGCCGCAGAATTTTCTTTCTTTCTGGCAGTTCCAACTATGTTTGCAGCAACTGCTTACAAGCTTTTAAAATCGTATGAAGTATTTAATGTCGAAAATATTAAAGTTTTATTAGTTGGAAATATTGTGGCTTTTATAGTTGCAATGTTGGCTATAAAATTTTTCATTACATTTCTGACAAAATATGGTTTCAAAGTTTTTGGAATTTACCGAATTGTTGTCGGATTAGCGATTCTTATTTTATTAGCTTTTGGTTTTGACTTGAATATCCTTTAATAATTTAGACGCAGATTTGTTAGAATATTTATGATGAGGAAATTATTATATTGCTATGCACTGCGATGTGCTGAGCGTAGTTGAAGTGTTAAATTGTTAAATCTTAGTGTCTTTGAGTCTTTGTAGCAAAAAAAATCATATTAATCAGTGTCAAAAAAAAACATCCTGTAAATCATGTTAATCCTGTCCAAAAAAAAATATAAATGACAAATGTTTTTATTGAAGGAACAACCCTTTTATTTAATAAGCCTTTAGCATGGACTTCTGCTGATATTACCAGAAAGGTACATGCTGTTTTAAAAAGACACCTTCAAGTAAAAAAAATTAAAGTTGGACATGCCGGAACTCTTGACCCAATGGCTACAGGATTAGTTATTGTTTGTACTGGAAAGCATACAAAAACTATTGATAGTATTCAAGCTAAAGAAAAGGAGTATATTGCAGTTCTGAAATTAGGTGAAACAACTCCATCATTTGATTTAGAAACAGATGTTGACTTCAAATTTGAAATTTCACATATAACAGAAGAATCTATTAATCAGGCATTAAAAAGTTTTTTAGGAAAACAAAAACAAAAACCGCCACAATATTCAGCTAAACGAGTCGGTGGAAAAAGGGCTTATGAATTTGCCCGAAAAGGAGAAGAAGTTGAATTAAAACTGGCTGATATTGAAATTTATAATATTGAAGTATTAGAATTTGATACACCAAAGTTGAAAATAAAAATCAATTGTAGCAAAGGAACTTATATTCGTTCTTTGGCTCGAGATATTGGACTAGCATTGAATTCTGGAGCATATCTAATTGAATTAATTCGTACAAAAATTGGCGAATTCGATTTAAATAAAGCCACATCAATTAATGATTTTGAAAAAAATTTGACAATAATAGAACAATTTAATAAATAACAACTTACCTTTGCAAGTTCAAATTTAGAAATTTAGAATTTAGAAATTTAAAGAAAGTAATCGGTAAATAGTATTCGGTAAACAGTAATCAGTCGCCACATCAACGTAGCCAAAATAACAATTTAACAATGAAACAATTTATCTATAAACTTCACCTTTTACCACATAGACACACTTCGACTAAGCTCAATGCAACGCATAGTTACATAGAAAGAAATCACATAGAAAGAACAATTTAACAATTTAACAATATAGCCATTTAACATTTACAACTCGCAAACTTCAAACATCAAACAACCTTTATAACTAAAAATATAATCAAATGAAATTATCACAATTTAAGTACAAATTACCTGAAGAATTAATCGCATTACATCCTTCTAATAATAGAGATGAATCAAGATTATTAGTTTTTGAGAAAAAAACAGGAAAAATTGAACATAAAGTTTTTAAAGATGTTCTTGACTATTTTGGTGATAAGGATGTAATGATTTTTAATAATACAAAGGTTTTTCCAGCTCGTTTATATGGAAATAAGGAAAAAACAGGAGCAAAAATTGAAGTTTTTCTTTTACGAGAATTGAATAAAGAACAACGATTATGGGACGTTTTAGTTGATCCCGCTCGAAAAATTAGAATTGGAAATAAATTATATTTTGGCGATGACGATAATTTAGTTGCAGAAGTAATTGACAATACTACATCAAGGGGCAGAACTTTACGTTTTTTGTATGATGGCGAATATGATTCTTTTAAGAAAACATTATATGAATTAGGCGAAACTCCACTTCCAAAATTTATTAAAAGAGAAGTAGAACCAGAGGATAGTCATCGTTACCAAACAGTATATGCACAACACGAAGGAGCTGTTGCTGCACCAACAGCTGGATTACATTTTAGTAGAGAATTGTTAAAAAGACTTGAAATTAAAGGAGTAAATTTTGCAGATGTTACACTTCATGTTGGTTTAGGAAATTTTAGAAGCGTTGATGTAGAAGATCTTACTAAACACAAAGTTGATTCAGAACAAATCTTAATTACAGAAGCAGCTGCAAATATTGTAAATGCGGCAAAAGACACAAAAAATAATATTTGTGCAGTTGGAACAACTGTAATGCGAACGATTGAAAGTTTTGTTACAACTGAAGGATATTTAAAGCCTTATGATGGATGGACAAATAAATTTATTTTTCCTCCTTACGATTTTAGTGTTGCAAACAGAATGATAACAAATTTTCATCTTCCACTTACAACTTTATTAATGATGGTTTCTGCATTTGCAGGTTATGATCAATTAATGGAAGCTTATAGAGTTGCTATTAAAGAAAAGTATCGTTTTGGAACTTATGGCGATGCAATGTTAATTCTTTAGAGTATGTCCATAATGTCCGAACTTCACACCTGATGGCTCAAACACTCCACGAGTGTTTGCCCTGTTATTCTCGACCTTCAAATCAGTCATGTACATGAAGTACACTCCTGATTTTCAGTTCATCGAAACCTCGAATTCGAACATTACTCACAATATTAATTATTTTAAAGGTGTTTCCCGAAGTAAATTCGGGACAAGCTGTGAGACCGCTTCGCTTAGTTCTGATTCAAACTCTTGACTTTATGGACAGACACTATTTAGAGTCTGGAAATATCAAAATTTAAACTTCAAAAATCAAATTATAATTACCTAATACCGATTGCACACTCAATATAGTCCAATTTCATTGTACTATTTTCGTGTAGCATCGGCATTATATACTGAATCCAAATAGGTTTTAGGAAAAACTCAACATATTTAAAGTCTACGTTATTAACAGCCTGTATGTTAAT
>MEND01000199.1 GCA_001768975.1 Bacteroidetes bacterium GWA2_31_9
GTAATTAATGTAACCTGCTTTCCTCCTCTTTGTTTTTTGTCGAGAATTATTTTTAGGTTTTGTTGCTTGGCGGGCAATGTCTCAATTTCCTGAGCATTGTTATCAAATTCGTACTGAAAATTTGAGTTTGTAGAATAAACAATGTTTACTCGTTCTTTTCGGTTTTTATCTTTTGGCATGATGAGGTTGATTTGAGGGTTGACCTACCCCCAGCCCCTTCCAAAGGAAGAGGAGTAAGGGTCTGATGATTGGTTACGAAATTTTTAGCTTTTATTTAATATTCAAAATCTATACTTAATAATTATAATTCAGGTTACACAAAATAATAATAATGACACGAATTACACTTATTGAAAAGACTAAAATAAATTTTATTCTAAAGCATTTAGTGAAAATTTGTGCAATTCGTGTCAAAGAAAAATTCATTATAAGCCTAATTGGTTACTAATTTCACGCATTGAATTAATAGCAATATCGGCAAATTCATTTATCGGGATTCCGATTTTTTCACATTCCATAATATTTTCACGTTTTACGGTTGCCGCGAAATTCTTTTCTTTCATTCGTTTTACAACGGAGCTTGTTTTAATGCTTGCAATTTTTTTATCTGGATAAACATAAGTTGTAGCAAATATTAGCCCTGTAATTGTTTCACCGGCAGCAAGTGCATGTTGAAATTGAGTAGTGCGAGGAATTCCTGCAGATACTTCGTTGTGCATCATTATTGCATCAATAATATCTTCATCAATTTTAAGTTCTGAAAGAATTTCTACAGATTTTTTTCCATGAATATAAGCATCTGCATTTGTAATTTCTACATCCAAATCGTGTAAAAGTCCAGCTAATCCCCATTTTTCGACATTTTGATTTAGCTTAACTGCCAAAGCTCTCATAACAGCCTCTGATGCAAGACAATGCTGTATCATTTTTTCATTCTTAACATACTCTTTCAGTAATTCAATAGCTTGTAGTCGATTCATCATTAATAAAATTTTTAATCACGTTCTGTTTTATAATTAGTAATTTGCTGTTCGGTTAGTTTACAATTAATCCATTCGCTATCTAAATCAGCCCCAATTTTTTCATAAAAGTTAATTGCTGGAGTATTCCATTCCAATACTTGCCAATGCATTCGTTTTGCATTAATTTCTTTAGCTTTTTGAACAACTAAATCGAAAAGTTTTTTCCCAATTCCGTAACGTCGCATTTTTTCGGTAACAATAATATCTTCAAGATATAATGCTCTGCCTTTCCATGTTGAGTAACTTATATAAAACAATGCCAATCCAATAATTGTATTTTTTTGCTCGGCTATAAAAGCCTCAAAAATTGGATTTACACCAAAGCCGTCTTCAAGCATTGCCTCTTCGTTATTTGTTACTTCTTGAGGTGCTTTTTCATACAATGCAAGTTCCTTTATTAGACTTAACATTGATTTTATATCTTTTTTTTCGGCTTTTCGGTATGTAATATCCATGTTATTAAAATTTTAACGCATTACAAATGCTCATAATATTCAATTCGGGATTACAAATCCCGAATGGCTACGCACTAATGCAAATCCAAACCATTTAGCATATAAAGTATGTGTTCGATATGCTTTGAAATTTCGGTCATATATTCTTCCACAGCCTTAACACTTCCGGGCAAAGTATAAATTTGTGTCTTGCCAATAATTCCTGCAATACTTCGGCTTAAAAGTGCTGCCGGTTTATCTTGTCCATATTTCAGGCGAATACTTTCCATTATTCCGGGAATTTCTTTATCTAATAATTTTTTAACTATATCGGGAGTTATATCTCGTGGTCCAATACCTGTTCCACCTGTTGTAATTATTATATCATAATTATTTTTTACTGAATCTAAAATTAACTTTTCGAGCAAATTTGCTTCGTCGGGAATTACTTTAATATTAATTGATAAATGTCTGTTTTTTGCTTTGAAATATTCAGTTATTAGTTGTTCAATTTTTGGTCCGCTACGGTCGGTATATTCGCCAATACTAGCTCTGTCGCTAAGTGTAATAATTTTTACAGTTATTACTTTAGGTTGATATTGAAATTTATCATTTTTACGAACGATTCCGTTTTTGATAACTCTTGCAAAAATTCCTTCTTTTGGCATTACGCAATTCCCTACCTCATTGTATATTGCACAACCAGCACCATGACATTTTTTTCCGATTTGAGTAACTTCAAGAATTACATTGTCGTTGTAAAATATATCAAGTGGAAGTGTTTTATAAAGCTCAATTCCTTTAGTGGTAATGTTTTCGGCAAATTCGCCAAATTCAACTTCTCGTTTTGCCTCAACTGAAAATTTCTTAAAACTTTCAACTCCAAGCAGGCTAACTTGTCGATGCCAAAGACCCGAGTGAGCATCGTTTTTAACTCCTTTTTCAAATAAATCAATATATTCTACCGGTTTTTTAATTGTGCCTTTTTTTTCTGATATATTTACGGAAAGTACTTCGAAGTATGTGTTCATTATATTTGGAATTAAAGGTTTGAGGTTTGAAGTTTGAGGTTTGATGTTAGCAATGAAAACAAATCCTAAAATTCAAAAATACTATATTTACATATCTGTTTTTGTTTTTTCTAATAATTTAATTTCGCCTATTTCCATAGATTTATCAACGGCTTTACACATATCGTAAACTGTTAATAATGCTACGCTTACAGCAGTGAGTGCTTCCATTTCAATTCCAGTTTGTCCGATACATTTAACAACCGAATTAATCATAATTCCATTTTCAGCAATAGACGCTTTTACATCAATTTTCGTAATCTGTAATGGATGGCATAACGGAATAAGTTCGCTTGTTTTTTTTGCCGCCTGAATTCCAGCAATTTCCGAAACAGTTAAAACATCTCCTTTTTTTAAATGATTTTCCTTTATTAATGAAACAGTTTCCTTGTTTAGCTTAATAAAACCTGATGCTTTTGCAGTTCTTAATTGATAAGATTTGTGTCCAACATCAACCATATTTGCTTTGCCTGATGAATCAATATGTGAAAATTCTGTCATCTTTGTTTTTTGGCAAAATTATAAATTAATCGTAAGTTTCTTACCCGTTTTTTAAATAAGTAGATATATTTGTATGATTAAAAAATATTATCATGAAAAATTTATTTATTATTTGTGCATTATCTTTTGCAATTTTTTCTATTCAATCTTGCTCTACTGAAACTAAAAAAGAAGTATCAACAGAAGTAACTACTGAAAAATCAGAAGCAGTTGCAAATTATGAATGCCCAATGAAATGTGAAGGAAAAAAATTTACTGAACCTGGAATTTGTCCAGTTTGTGAAATGGATTTAGAAAAAGTAGAATAGTTTATTTGTTTTAAAATATAGGTTTAAGCATTTGCTTTTTAATATTTTTGGTCATTCGATGTTCTTATTGAAAGCTTGGCTAAAAGCCATATTCTCTTGACTTTTTTTTACTTAAAGATATCCAAAAAACAAAAAGCAAATGTCAAGCAAATTCCAATTATCAAAAGCTCAATTCTTAAAATAGTTTGTATATTAGGCAATTGTAGCTTGAGATTTATTAGATTTTTGAAATTTGGTATTTCTAAAAATATACTTTTTTCTTAGAAGCATTAATTATAAAACCTTTCACTAATTTTTTCGAATAACATTTATATATTTTAACTATTTGAAATAGGCTAAAGCAATTATTAATGTTGATTAACATCTGACTTTCATTGATAAAATGATGATTTTATTTGATTAATAATTTTATTTTTATATATTTGAATTTATATAAAATTTAAATCATTTATCATGATTGCAAAAAATCTTTTATTATCAGCCGTTACATTTGCGATGTTAGTTACTTCGTTAAATGTTTTTTCGCAAGTAATCACTAAAAAAAATAGTGGTTTTGAAGTTGTGTATAATCAAAATAAGTCTTCAGAATTTACTTTAGATATTAATCTAAGCAAGTATAAACTTGAAGTTGTTGAAAAAAATGGAATTGAATACACTTCAATCGTTTACGATCATAATATTAAATTAGAAAAAAAAGGATGGGCTGATTTGCCATTTATCTCAACATCAGTACAATTGTCAAATGATAAAAATGTTTCTTTAGAAGTAATTGATGAAGAATTTGAAGAAATTGAATTAGACAAACCACTACTTCCATCAAGGGGAGTTATTTATCGTAATCAAAATCCATCTAAAATTCCTTACGAGATTGATCCTCAGTCAATTGTTAATGAATTTTATCCAACAGCTCTTACTGAAATGTCTGAACCTTATATTATTAGAGATGTAAGAGGTACAAATATCAAGGTTTTCCCATTTCGTTACAACTCAGCAAGCAATAAATTAAGAGTTTATAAAAAAATCAGAGTCAAAGTTGTTGATAATGATAGTCAAGTAATTAATCCTTTAGTACAAAATCGCTCAATTGCAAAAGGAATTTCGGCAGTTTATCAATCAATATTTATTAATTTTTCTCAAAATTCTTCAAGATGGACAAATGAATTGGGCGAATTTGGTGATATATTAGTTATTTACACTGCTAGAGATACTGCTGCAATTCAACCTTGGATTACTTGGAAAAAACAAATGGGTTATAATGTTTTCGAGCAACAGGTTGCAGTTGGTACAAATGTTAAAACATTAATTCAAACAGAGTATAATTCCAATCCAAATATCCTTTATGTACAATTAGTTGGAGATTGGGCAGAAATTAAATCCGATTTAGGAGGAAGCGAAAATACACCAATGGATCCAATGCTTGGTTGTGTGGTTGGCTCTGATGATTATCATGATTTAATTGTTGGTAGATTCTCGGCTAGCACTGTCGCACATGTTACAACACAAGGAGATAAAGCAATTAATTATGAAAAAAATCCAGATTTAGCTGGCACTTGGTATTCAAATGGAATTGGAATTGGTTCAGATGAAGGTTCAGGAATAGGTGATGATGGCGAAATTGATTACGATCATATTAATAATATTAAAGTTAGCAGACTTGTTCCGTTTACATATTCAGGAAATATTACAGAAGCTTATGGTGCAAGTGTTGCTACAACTGAGGTTTCAATACCTTTAAATAGTGGGGTAGGAGTAATTAACTATTGTGGACATGGTGCAAAAACATATTGGGTTACAAGCGATTATTCAACTACAAGTGCAGGAAGTGCAACAAATGGAGATAAACTTCCTTTTGCTTTTTCGGTAGCGTGTGTTGTTGGAGAGTTTAATACAACTGGAGATTGTTTGGCTGAGGCTCTTCTTCGAAAACAAGATGGCGGAGCATTAGCAGCATGGATGTCAACAATGAATCAACCTTGGACACCACCAATGAGAGGACAAGATTATGCAAATGATATTCTTACACAAGGATATGATTATACAACAAATGCTGGAGATGGAATTTCAACTACTTATGGCAAAACAACTTTTGGCGGAATAACATACAATGCAGCAAACTTAATGGTTACTGAATCTACTACTTCCAGCGACTGGGATACTTATAAAACTTGGACTATTTTTGGTGATGCTTCTGTTCAGGTAAGAACTGAAATGCCACATGCTTTAACTATTTCAAATCCAAGTGTTACACCTGGACTTTATACAACTCAGATTTTTGTTGATGGACTTCCTTTTGAAGGAGCTTTAGTTTCTTTGTATAACGATTCCGAAACTCAACCATCTTCGGCAATGACAGATGTTGACGGAAATGTTTCAATTACACATCCGTTTACAGGAACTGTAACATTGACTGTTACTGGATTTAACTTAGCAACATATTCTGCCGATCATGTTGTTGCTGTATCTGTTGCACCAATTTGCGATTTCGAAGGTGTACCTGTATCAATAATTGAAGGAGAAACAGTTACTTTCAACGATTTATCTCAAAATTATCCTGCTTCAAGGATTTGGAATTTTGATGGAGGAAACCCAGCAACATCAACACTTTTGCATCCTGTAATTACTTATGACACAGTTGGTACATTTACAGTTTCTTTAAAAGTTATGAATATGGCAGGTGAAGATTCTTTAACAAAAATTGATTATATTACTGTTAATCCAGTGTTTGAAGCTCCTGTTACTAATTTTATAGCAAATAAAACTAATTTGATTATGGGAGAATCTGTTGATTTTACTGATTTGTCAAATAATTTACCAAGCTCTTGGCTATGGACTTTTGATGGAGGAACACCATCTTCTTCAACAGAACAGAATCCTACCGGAATTATTTATTCTACACCTGGGGCTTATAATGTAACTCTTGAAGCAACCAATGCTTTTGGAACTGGTACAGAGTTAAAATTGAGTTATATTAATGTTGCATTGCCTGTTTATTGTGACGCATTATCAAATAGTACTGCTTACGAATTTATTTCAAATGTAAGCTTTGGAGATATAAATAACACTTCAGTTGCCACAGCGTATTCTGATTTTACATCTAATGTTACAGACATATTGCTTGGAGAATCTAAAGCAATTGGTGTAACGATAAGCGGAACTTACTCAACCGACCAGATTTTTATATGGATTGATTGGAATAAAAATGGTGTTTTTACTGATGCAGGAGAAGATGTGTTTGTGTCAGCAAATGCTGGTGTTTCAACAGATTATACCTATAACACAACTGTTACTGCCCCGCTTGATGCAAGTTTAGGCGAAGTACGTATTAGAATTAGGTTACATGATTCTGCTGCTGGACCAATGTCAGATCCTTGTGGAAATTCTGATTATGGCGAAGTTGAGGATTATTCTTTAAATGTTATTTCCAATATTACAACTTCCGAATTTAATGGAACAAAAACTGTTGTTACTAATGTTTATCCAAATCCTGCTAGTGTTTTTGTAAATATTGCTTCTAAAAATATTGAACAAGTTTGTATTTATAACTTGCTTGGACAAGATGTTTTTAAAGGAAATTATTCAACTGATTTCTTAACATTAGACCTACTCAAATATCAAAAAGGAATTTATTTTATTAAAGTTACTTGCTCGAATAAAGCTACTTACATTCAAAAACTGATACTAAAATAAGAGACATCTTGAGAGGTTGAATAGTTGATTAGTTTATTGGTTGATAAGTTGATGGACATTTAATATTGTGTCATTGAGAGCATCAGTCACCTTGTGGTCGTTGAGGCTCTCGAAATGACCATTATCAATTAAACTTATTTCTCATCTTCTGCAAATGTTAAAACATATCCATTATTATCTAAAATTGAAAACTCGGTTGCTCCATAAAAAGTTGTTTCAAGTCCTTTAAGAACAGTTACATTATCTTTAATTTTTTCAAAGAATGTTCTGATATTTTTGATATTGATATAAAGCAAAAGAGAACCGCCATCTGTGCGTTTTATTTCAGGTAATTCTTCTCCCATACTGCTGAACGATTGAAACATAAACGTAACTTTGCCACAAGTCATCATTGCCCAGACGTAGTCGCCAGTGTCAGGAACTGTCATTGTTAACTCAAAGCCAAGAAGCTTATAAAATTCAATTGTTTTATTAATGTCTTTCACGAAAATGTTTGGTGATAGTGATTCCATAATGTTTAGGTTATTTTATGTTTTAAATATTAGTTCAATATAAAAATTAAATATAACCTTAAATCCGCAAGACTTGTTAAAAAGAAATCGGAAAAGTCAGTAAAATAGAGTATTAAAGACTTTTCCGTTTCAATTATTTTCAC
>MEND01000200.1 GCA_001768975.1 Bacteroidetes bacterium GWA2_31_9
CGAAATCCCAAATTCAAGTCCACTCCATATATTTCCTTGCTTGTCGGTAAAAATTCCGCAATGGTCGTCGTTAATCATTCCACCATAACGATTTATATGTTGAGTTGGTTCTCCTTTTTTGTCCATAATTATAACTCCACTTTCGACAGTTCCAAAAGCAATAAATCCATTTGAAAGTTGAGTTGCTAGATAGACTTGATAATCTTCGATATATGGAGATACTGTTGTTTCCCATTTTGAAATTTTATTCTTATTATAAATGTATAAACCTTTGCTACGAGTAACAATTAGCAAACTGTCTTCGCCAAATTCAAACATGTTGCGAATGTTTGAATTAGTTAATAAATTACCTTGCTCTATTTCGATTGGATAATTATTTTCAAGAGTGAATAAGCCACCTGTACACTCTAAAAAAATTTTATTTTTATAATATTTAATACAACCAAGGTATCTGTCAAGGTCAATTATTGAAATATTGTTGTTTTCGTAAACATATAGCTTTCCGTTAACACTCGAAAAATATATTTTATCGCCGACACATTCCAATGTCCAAATATTATTTACATCTTTATGAGGTTCGGGAACAAGTGCGAGTAGTGAAATGAATTTTATGTTTCCAGCAGAATCAGGAGCTAAATAGCCAAAATCGTCACGACCACCGACAAATATTTTTTCATTTTTATCTTTTGCAAATGCTATTGCTGAAACAGGATCAATTATTTTCCAAATTGTTCCATCAAATTCCAGAATACCTGCTGTATTTCCAAAGTACATAATTCCGCGAGAATCTTGAGTAATAGCCCAGTTTTGATTTCCGGCTTTATATTCGAGTGGTGAAAAATTTGTTACAAATGGAATTCCTGTTCGCTTGTGTTGAGCAGTCAGTATAATTGGTAAGGATATGGCAATTTGAAAGAATAATATTTTAATTAAATACCTCATAGAATAGGAAAAATCAATATTATTCAAATATATAAATTTTCTCAGTATAAGTTATATTCTAATTCCAACTAAAGTTATGTCGTCAATCTGCTCACCATCGCCAATCCATTCAACAAGAGTTTTCTCAAGAATTTCTTTTTGTTCAATCATTGGTAATTGACAATTGTCAAGTAGTAATTGTTTCAAGTTTTTGGAAAGGAATTTTTTGCCTTTTGGTCCGCCGAATTGGTCTTGAAAACCATCTGTTAGTGTGTAAATTACATCGCCTTTTTGTAATTGAAATTCATGTTGAGTGAAGGATATTTGGTCTTTATCATGTTTGCCTACTGGCATTTTATCAGGTTCTAGTTCAATAAGTTGATAAGTTGATGCGATTATGTGTTGAAGAGTTTGTCTGACAATCCAAATTGGATTATTGGCAGCAGAGTAAGTAAGTTTTTGGGGTTCATAATCAAAACAAATTAAGCTTGTATCCATTCCGTCTTTTCCACCTTCTGGGCTACCGTCTTTTTTTAAGCGTTCGATAATGGTTTTACGAGTATGGTTAAGTATTTCAGAAGGTTCGCAAATTCCTTGTTCTACTGCTTTTTCAATCGATGAAATATTTAAAATACTCATAATTGCTCCTGGAACCCCATGACCTGTGCTATCGGCAGTTGCCAAGGCAAAATTTCCGTTTTGTAATTTACCTGCCCAATAAAAATCGCCACTGACGACATCTTTTGGATGAAATAATACAAAATATTCATTAAGATTTTCATCTAATAATTCTTTTGTTGCCAGAAAACTACGTTGTATTCGTTCTGCATAATTTATGCTGTCAGTTACTTCTTTGTGAATTTCTTCTATGTGTACTTTTTGCACTGTTACAAGGTCACGTTGTGTTTCAATTTCATCACGTTGTGCGGAGATTTCTTCTTTTTGTTGAGAAAGGATGACATTGGCTAATTTCTTTTGAATAAATAATCTGTATAGAAAAATTGAGAATACAAGAATTATTATAAAACCTGCTAAAAATGAAAAAATTAGGATTCTTTGTTTTTTACTTTCTGCATTTTTTCTTGCTATGGTTTCAGTTTGAAGCAATTGTTCCTTTTCTAGTTTTTGAATTGTTAATTCTCGTTTTTCGGATTCGTATTTTGCACCCATTTCGGCAAGGGATTTTGTTTTTTCTTCGGAGAACATGCTGTCTTTGGTCGAGATGAATATTTCGGCATATTCAATTGATTTTTTGAAGTTACCGAGTTTTTTGTAGGCGTTCATTAGTGTATTTGCAGCACCATTTTCCATTGGTATCGCTTTAATTTCCTGTGCCAATACAATAGCATTTGTTCCGTATTCTATAGACTTGGTCAAGTATTGTAAATACTGTTTTTTATTAAAAGTAGATGAATCTGCAAGACTAATATTAAGGGAAGCTATATTCACATAAGATGCAGCTATCCCATTTTTGTCGCCTAATTCTTCAAATATTTGCAATGCCTTTAAATAATATTCTATAGCTTTGTCGTAATTGCCTTGACTATTATGAACATTGCCGATATTGTTGTAACAGTTGGACATTCCTTTCTTATCTAATAATTCTGCTTTAATTATCAACGACTTAAAAAAATATTCTAAAGCATTGTCGTAACTGCACTGAGAATAGTAAACACTGCCGATATTGTTATAACAGCCAGACATTCCTTTTTTATCGCCTAATTCTTTTTTAATTTTCAAAGCCTTTAAATAATATTCTATGGCTTTGTCGTAACTACCCTGATCGTCATGAACAAATCCGATATTGTTGTAACTACTAGACATTCCTTCTTTATCTCCTAACTTTTCGTCAATTTTCAAAGACTTTAAAAAATATTCTAAGGCTTTGTCATAACTACCCTTATACAAATTAACAATGCCAATACCGTTGTAACAGCTAGCCATTCCTTTTTTATCTTGAATTTCCTCTTTAATTTTTAAAGCTTTGAAATAATATTCTAAAGCATTATCGTAACTGCCCTGTTCTTTGTGAACAATTCCTATATTGTAGTAACAGGAAGCTAATCCATTTTTATCGCCAATATCTTCTTGTATTTTAAGACTTTTGTTGTAGTATTCAATAGCCTTAGGAATATCTCCCTGATTGCTGTAAATATATCCAATGTTGTTGAGGGCGTTGGCTAATTGTTTTTTTGCAGTGTAAGCAACATTGGATGATAACTTAAATGCAAGGAATTTTTCGGCAAGAGCTTTTGACTTTTCGTAATAAATCATTGCAGTGTCAGGTATCAAATATAAATAAACATCACCCCATGCATAATACGCACTAATCCTTGTAGTATCATGTTTGGCGGTTTTAATTACTTGTTTTAGGGAATCAATGGTACGGGCACTTCGGCTACGCTCAGTGTCAGTCGTGGATTGAGCGGAAATATTGTCTGAACCATAGATTGTAATGATTGCACATATTACACATATTTTTAAATAAAATGACTTGATTTGATTGGTAAAAATTAGCAATATCTGTTTTATCGTTTTTCTATTAATTTGATTTTTCATAGGGTTTATATTTTAATTCCTAAAACAGTAATATCATCAATCTGTTCCACATCGCCAATCCACTCAATCAGAGTTTTTTCAAGATTTTCATTTTGTTCAATCATTGGCAATTGGCAATTGGCAACAATCAATTGTTTCAGGTTTTTGGAGAGGAATTTTTTGCCTTTTGGTCCGCCGAATTGGTCTTCGTAGCCATCAGTCATTAAATAAAGTATATCGCCTGAATTAAGTTGAAGTTCGTGGTTTGTAAAATCGTCCATGCGTTCGTAAATGGCTATGGGCATCTTATCCGGTTTAAGCTCCAAGAATAAAGCTTCAAGCCCCAAATCCAAAGAGGTTTCATCTTGGGGCTTTGAATTTTGAATTTGAAATTTGGGGCTTTTAATTATCCAAAGTGGATTATTTGCTCCTGCCCATTGAGCCGAATATAGATTTTCCAAATTTTCAAAATTTGGAAAATCTAAAAGTTGCTTAATTGCAACGAGGCTAATGTCCATTCCATCTTTTTGTTCTCCTAATTGACCTTTTTGCTGTAAGGCATTGATTATTTCTTTTCGGAGTTCGTTTAATACTTGGTTTGCTTTTATAATTTCTTTTTTACGAACTATTTCATTTAAAAAGCTTATTCCGAGCATAGACATAAAAGCACCAGGTACGCCATGACCAGTACAATCGGCAACTGCGACAATAAGAGTGTTGTCAATTTTAGCTGTCCAATAAAAATCGCCTGAAACAATATCTTTTGGACGAAATAACACAAAGTGTTCGCCCATAATAGAGCGATATTCTGAACTAATTGGTAAAACTGCTTCCTGAATACGTTTTGCATAATTTATACTGTCGGTAAATTCTTTATGAATTCCTTCGATATGTTCTTTTTGCAGTGTAACCAAATCTCTCTGAGCCTCAATCTCATCACGCTGGGCATTAATCTCTTCATTTGCCTGCTGTAAGTTTAAATTCTGAATTTCAATTTGCTGCTTTTGCTTTGCCAATATTAAATTTGCTTTCTTTTTTTGATTAAATAAACGATATAAAAAAATTGAAAAAATTAGAATTATAATAAAGCCTGCAAAAAATGAAAATATCAAAATGCGTTGTTTTTTGCTTTCAGCCTCTTTACGAGCAATCGTTTCGTTTTGTAATTCTTTTTCTTTACTTAGCTTGTCAATTTGTAATTGTTTTTTTTCTGATTCAAACTTTTTCTCGGCTTCGGCTAACGATTTTGTTTTTTCTTGATTAAACATTGAGTCTTTTGTATCAATAAATATTTCAGCATAATCAAGTGCACTTGACTTATCTCCCATTTTTTTATATGTTTTCATTAGTACTCTTGAAACATTATTTTCTATAGGTTTTGACATTATTTCTCTACCTAGTTCTAATGCCCTAAGTCCATAATTTACAGCCAAATTCAAATGTGCATTTATAATTTTCAAATTAGCTTGTTTGTTTTTTGCCGAATCGGCTAAAGATAGGTGCATACTAGCTAGATTGTCTAATATCATAGCTGATGTATTTTTATTATTTATTTCTTCCGAAATTTTTAGCGATTTATTATAATTTATTAGTGCATTGTCATAATCTCCGCTTTTTTTATACGAAATTCCAAGATTATTATAGCACATTAGTATACCCTTTTTATCACTTAACTTTTCGACTATACTAAGCGATTTATTAATGTATTCAATTGCTTTTTGATAATTGCCCATTAAATCTTGCATTATTCCAAGATTATTATTGCCGAGATAAATTCCTTCGGTATCGTTAATTTCTTCTGCTATATTTAAGGCATTTACATAATATTCAAGAGCTTTGTCATAGCTATTTTGGTCTTTATGAATACTTCCAATATTAAGGTAGCATAACATAATTCCTTTTTTATCATCAATTTTTTCTCTAATTTTCAGCGATTTCATAAAGTTTTCAATAGCAACATCGTAGTTCCCCATTTTATAATAAATAATCCCTATATTATTATACGTTTTTGCAATTCCTTTTATGTCATTTATTTCACGATATAACTTTAATGCTTTTTGATAATGCTCTATTGAAATTGTTTTATCACTATTATCAATATATAATGCTGCAATATAGCGGTTTGCTTGTGCTTGTGCACGAATTAATTTTTTTTGTGCTGCAAGTTTTAAACTTTTTTCATAATAACTGCGGGCTGTATCAATATTTTTATGTTCGTAATAATCGCCAATATCGAGTAATATTGAACATTTTACAGAATCGTTTCGAGCTTGCTTTAATTGCAAGAATAAACTATCGACATTTATGTTTTGTCCGACTAAAAAAGAAGCTTCAAAAACAATAAAATGAATGCAGATAATAAAAAAGAAATTACTTATTTTTATTGTCATTTATTATATTTTTATTCCTAAAATAGTAATATCATCAACTTGCTCCCCCTCGCCAATCCATTCAACCAGAGTTTTTTCAAGATTTTCATTTTGTTCAATCA
>MEND01000201.1:0-3380 GCA_001768975.1 Bacteroidetes bacterium GWA2_31_9
GAAGTACATCTTGACTTGCTTTTACAACAAGGTTTTTCGAGACTTTTAGTAAATGAAAAGATTGAAAAAATATCTGATATTTCAAAATTTTCTAAAGAACTAGATAAAGCAAAATCAGTTTTTATTGTTATTGACAGGTTTGAAGTAGAGCAATCTGAGGACTTCTTAAGTAGAGTAAGCGATTCAGTTCAAACTGCTTTCAACGAAGGGCATGGCGAATGTATAGTTGGTATTTCTGAAAAAGGTAAAATTAAATATCAAAAATTCAGCAATCGTTTTGATGCTGATGGAATTAGCTTTGAAGAGCCAAATGCTCACATGTTTAGCTTTAACAGTCCTGCCGGAGCTTGTCCGCAATGCGAAGGCTTTGGCTTGACAATTGGAATTGACGAGGGACTTGTAATTCCAAATAAAAACTTGTCGATATACGGCGAAGCTGTTGTTTGCTGGAAGGGCGAAAAAATGTCGGAATGGAAAGACGAATTAATTTATAAAGCCAATGAATTTGATTTTCCTATTCATAAGCCTTATTATCAATTAAATCAAGAGCAAAAAGATTTGCTTTGGTCTGGAAATAAGTATTTTGGAGGTATAAATGGATTTTTCAAATTTGTTGAAGAAAATAATTATAAAATTCAATATCGTGTTTTACAAGCTCGTTACAGAGGGAAAACAGTTTGCCCTGCTTGTAAAGGAACTCGACTAAAAAAAGAAGCATCTTACGTTAAGGTTGGCGAAAAAAACATTAGTCAGCTTGTAAATTTACCGATTATTGAAATTGCCGAATATTTTAAAAATCTGAAACTTAACGATTACGAACTATCTGTTTCGAAGCGACTTTTATACGAAATAAACAGCCGTTTAGATTTTTTAATAAATGTAGGGCTTGGATATTTGACTATCAACCGAACATCGTCGTCATTATCGGGTGGAGAATCGCAACGAATTAATATTGCAACCTCACTCGGAAGCAGCTTAATAGGCTCTTTGTATATTCTTGATGAGCCAAGCATTGGACTACATTCAAGAGATACCGACAATTTAATTACAGTTCTCAAAAATCTAAATAAAATCGGAAATTCAGTTATTATAGTCGAACACGACGAAAGTATTATGAAAGCCGCTGATATTGTAATTGATATGGGCCCTTTTGCCGGACGACTAGGTGGAGAAGTAATTTTCAACGGAAGTTCCGACAAATTAGAGGCAAGCGTTACAAGCCTTACTGCAAAATATTTAACTGGAAAAGAAAAAATTGCAGTTCCAAAAACTCGCCGAAAATGGAATAATTTTATTGAAGTTTGTGGTGCAAGAGAAAATAACTTAAAAAATCTAAGTGTAAAATTTCCACTTAATGCTTTGACAGTTATTACTGGAGTCAGTGGTTCTGGAAAATCATCATTAGCTAAAAAAATATTTTTTCCATCGGTTAGAAAGCTGAAAGGAGGATTTGGCGAGCAAACCGGAAATTTTGATACTCTGAAAGGCGATTTGCATTTAATTAAAGAAATAGAATATATCGACCAAAATCCAATTGGAAAATCATCTCGCTCAAATCCTGTAACTTACATAAAGGCTTATGACGAAATCAGGACATTGTTTGCAAATCAAAAACTCTCGAAATATAATGGATATAAGCCTTCACACTTTTCGTTTAATGTTGATGGCGGACGATGCGACGAATGTCAGGGCGATGGGCATATAAATGTAGAAATGCAGTTTATGGCTGATGTAGAGTTAGTTTGCGAAAGTTGTAACGGAAAACGTTTCAAAGAAGAAATTTTGGAAGTTACTTATCGCAAAAAAAGTATCTATGATATTTTAGAAATGACAGTTGACGAATCTATTGAATTTTTCTCCGAAGGAACTGATAACACTGAACGAAAAATAGTAGAAAAAATAAAACCATTGGCAGATGTTGGCTTGGGATATGTAAAACTCGGTCAATCGTCAAGCACATTGAGCGGTGGCGAAAGTCAGCGTGTAAAACTTGCCAGTTTTTTAGGAAAAGACAGTAGCTCGCATTGCTTATTTTTATTCGACGAACCCACAACCGGCTTACATTTCAACGATATTAAAAAACTTCTGGACGCATTTAATGCATTGATTAATAAAGGACATAGCATGATTATTATTGAACACAATCTTGATGTAATAAAATCGGCTGATTGGATAATAGATTTAGGTCCCGAAGGTGGCGAAAAAGGAGGTTATGTTGTCTTTGAAGGAACTCCCGAGGATATTGTTAAATGTGAGAAATCTTATACAGGGAAATATTTGATAGAGAAATTGTAATATTTTGAAAATAAATCGTAAAAACTGAGTTGTTACTAATTTCAATATTTTTATCAAATTACTATTAAACGTTTCAAATATTACATCTTACAACTCACTAAGCAGATTAATGGATGATGACAAAACAAATTGCGGATTGCGTGTTACTTAGTCATCAACAAATCCCATCAAATTGACTTGAGTAACAAAACTTCTATTATGTTTCAAAAACTGCCAGATATTATACATTTGATATAAATAGATTTTTATTGTTTAATAAAATTAAGATTTGTTGATCCACTAATAATAAAATATACACCTTTGTCAAGGTTTGAAATGTCTATCAAATTTTTTCCATTTGAAATTTTTGTATGATTTACGATTAAACCTAATGAATTAAAAATGTTGATAGTAATTGACGTGCTACCTAAATTAATCAATGTCAGTATATCATTTACTGGATTCGGATATACTGAAATTATGTTTTCATTTTTGCTTATTTCAGTTTTAGAAGATGTTATTGTAGAGGTCAATAAGTAAGTCCAAACAGAAATAAATTTTGGAACACTCAAGTCGTCTAATGGTGTCCAATAGTCTATTACAGTAGCATTGTGAAATGGTGTAATCAGCATTGATTGAGGAGTTTCATTTGTATAAAGAAGGTGAGAATTATTGTATGGGATGGTTAAATTATCAACTAAAGTGCTATCATCGCCTCCTGTCCACAAACCTAATGCTTGTGTAACCTGAATTTGATCCGAGTATGGAACTACATCATCTTGTAAGTGCAGAAAACTAAATATGTTGCTTTTAACTGTAGCAAAACTTCCTGAAATCCAATTTGGTGCAGCGTTAAAGAAATTGCTAAAGTCGTTTGCCCCAGAAAACATTATACATCTTTCAATTGTGTTTACACTTGCAAAGTATAACGCATTACCAGCACCTTGTGAATGACCAGATGTAACTACCTTGTTCCAATTAATTGAATTCCCAACAATAAATTGTCCCCAATTTTGTGAAGGATATGTAATAATGAGATATTGCAAAAGTTTAATTGCTCTTGTATTTAAGCTATTTAAGGTATCAATTGAAATACTTGAACTTAG
>MEND01000201.1:3387-5181 GCA_001768975.1 Bacteroidetes bacterium GWA2_31_9
CCATAACACACTTCTTGTCTGAAATTATTGTAACAATTTAAGTCAGAACTTGCCCCACAAGCTGATTGAATTGCAGTTGAGTTTGGATAAGTAACAGATATTACATTGTAACCTAAATTAGCTGCTAAATTTAAGAATAGCGTTGTTCTTTTAGGACTTGAATTCGTACCACCGATGTAAAACAATAATTTATTCAAAGGAGTTACTGATTCGTTTATTGCTACATAATTGCTGTCTCCAGTCGTGGGGTATGCTATGTCTGTTTGATAAGGTTTAACAAAGAATGTAGATAATTGGCCAAAAGTTATACATGAATATAGTGTTAATATAAATAAAATAATTGTAATGTGTGTTTTCATCTGTTTATATTTTAGTATTTGCCTGATATTGATTAGCTTAATGTTTTTGATTTTTGCCACAGATTACACTAATTTACACAAATTTGTTTCACAGATTTTTTTGAATTAGCACAGATAAAACAACCTTTGGTTGTTTTAAATCTGTGAACATAGCGAAGCGACTCACGAATGCCTTTAAAAATATGCGATTTATGAGTAAAATTTGTGTAATCTGTGGCTAGTCTTATCCTTATAATCATTCCCTTGTGTGTTTATTATTAATCATGGGCGTTTCATTTGTTTATAATTTTATATGTATATGATATTAAGGCAATTACGAATGCCACAGATTCACAGATTTCTTTCACATTTTTTTAATAGAATTAGCACAGAAGAAACAATCTTCGATTGTTTCAAATCTGTGAATCTGTGGCAATTTTTTTAATCATTCTCGTTTGGTGTGCTTATTTTTTAATTCGCTCATGTCAATTTCATATATATATTTTAAATTTATTTGACTGCTCAATCGTAATTAGGTTTAAAGCTTGTCTTTTAATAATTGATTATTAAGTTAAAGCCAATGCAATAAACTGGAACAGGTCTTGTGACTTTTGTGGCATTATTTATCGTTATAATCAATTGAAAACAATAAATTTAAACAGTCTCTTAAATCTTATATTTATTTCAGTAACTCCTCATAGTCTTTAGGAGCTTCATATTCTTTTGATTTGTAATTTTTTAGAAAAATTGTTTCAAAATTTTCTTTTGGGCTTTGTGCAGGAGAATTAATAAGTTTTAAATTTTTTGAAACAAAGTAATAAGTTGGGTAAGCTTTTATATTATATGTTTTTAATAGATCCGAATTTTCAAATCCATTCAATAAAGTCCAGTCGTACTTTTTATCATTAAATAATTTAACTGCATCTTTAAAATTTTCATCAAAAGTTATACTTATAAACTTAATTTCCTTTTTGTATTTTTTATATAGTTCTTTTACCAAAGTAAGCTCTTCTTGACAAGCCATACTTTTTGAATGAATAAAACTAATATACAAATACTTGCCATCGGTTTCAGTAATTTTAAAAATCTTGTTTTTGCTGTCGTTTAATTCAAAATAAGGAGCATCTGTTCCATTGTATAAATTCAATACTTTTTTCTGAATATTTTTAGCAATCAGCTTATGTTCAGGTTGTTTTGACGTAATTGCAATTGAGTCCAAAACCTGAAACATTTGACGGCTAGGGAAAAGCTTATATTCGCCAGTTTTTTTAACAAAAAAAGCGTCGTGAATCCCTTTCAGAACAATAATTTCCTGCAATTTATCATCATGAAAAGCCATGTTTTTATTTAGTGTGTTTTTTAATGCTACTATACTTTTTGATTTTGAAATATCGCTATCAATTTCGCTTCCGTTTTTTGAAACTGCATACAATGATAAAAAATTGGCAAATAATGA
>MEND01000202.1:0-3814 GCA_001768975.1 Bacteroidetes bacterium GWA2_31_9
AAAAGTAAAAGAAAAAACACAAAGCTTCATTTATGCTTGCGTTGCATTTTCCCAAAAAAAGCCTCTTTTAGAGAGTTCTTTTTATGAAATTAACGAATATAAAAATGCAGAATATAAGGCTTTTAGTATCGCAAATATAACAGGGAGTTAAGATTATTATTTTTCGGTTAATTGAAGTGGGTTTGAAATCTCCGTACTTTTATTCTGCGAGAGGTAAGGAGTTCTCAACTTATTTATGTAGTTTTAGATGTATAATTCAAAAAAAAATCATAGGAAATTATGCAGGTTTAGATAAATTATTAGATGTTTTATTAGTAAGTTTAAGATTGAAAACTGTAAATTAGATGAACTAGTCCTGAACTTGTTTCAAGATGCTAAAAGAATTGTTAAAATGGAAGCGAATGCTTATATAAACCTTTTATTTTACATGATTTTTTAGTTTTTCAAATTATTATGAATAATACTATTGAAAATAAAATAGATAAAATATGAGTAAATCAGACAATATGGATAAACTCCACTTAGTGTTCATCTTCGTGTTCTTCCTCTTTTACATTTTCTGGCTTTTCTAATATTCTTCCATCATCGCCTTTAATTCCAAGTTTATGACGAATTAAATCTTCTAATTGCTCAGGGGAAAGTCTTTTTGCTATAATCTTTTTATTTTTATCTAGCAAGTAAATTACAGGTGTGCTATATATGTCGTAATAATTTCGGAATCCACTTTTGTAATAAGGATCACATACATTCACCCATTTTAATTTATATTCTTGAATAAATGTTTTCCATTCTTTTACATCTGTTTTTATATCAACGCCATATATTTCAACTCCTCTAGATTTATATGCTTCATAAAGTTTTGTCATTTTTGGAGTAGATTTTTTACAATGTCCACAATCTGGTTCATAGAAGAATAAAACGGTATATTCTGCTTTTATAGAATAAAGTGGTACTTCTCTAAAAAGAGTATCATATAATACTATATTATGTGCAGATTCGCCTAATAATGTTGGTTTTAAAGCATTAACTCTTTCTGTCATTTTAGCAATTAATGTTGAGTCTGCCCACCATGTTTGACCATTTAAATAGTATTTGTCTGCTAAATGAACAAATACAGCATCCATACCCATATATTTTGAAGTTTCATAATAGTTTGTTAGTGTAGGTACAACATATCTGAAAGTTGTAGTATCGGCTTTAGATAATCCAATAATATAATCGCAAGCTTTTATGATTGAGTCGGGGTGAGGTACTACTAATCGTTTTAAATAATCCATTAATTTTTGATGCAAAATTGGAGTGCGAACAATGCGTCCATCGCTCATGTCAACATTGTCGAAATAATGTTTTTGTAAGTAATGTAATGCAAATAGTGTATCAATATCTTTTCCGTTAGCATCTTTTGGTGATTCTGGAATTTCTACTTGTAAGTTTGATTTTAAAATAGTTGAATAAAGTGTTTTTGGGTATTTTATCGAAGCATTTTTAATAAAGTTTAATACTTCTTCGTCAACTTTTGATATTTCTTTGTTTAAAAAGTCGGTTGAATCTTTTTTTCCTTTATTTGCATCTAAACGCTTTTTTAATGCCATTACTTTAGTGTATTCAGCCATTCTGTATTGGTGAAATTCATTAAATAGTTTGTTCTCGTTAGAACCTGTATATTTCATTTTGCCGATTATATCGAGAGTATCGGTTTCGAGAGTTAGTTTTTGTGCGTCTGAAATCAGAAATTGAATTAAAGTGTTTTTAGGTGTGTATAAAAAGTAAAGACCTCCATCTAGCTTTTTAGTGCCTGTAAATGCACCGCTTCCGTTTGCATCAATTTTTGCAGTATCAACTACATATTGCTTGTCGGCATAGTAATAACCTAAATAACATACAGTATCTTGTAATCCTTTAATTTTAACTTTAATATTATAACCTTCATCTGCTGGCAAAAAAGCAAATGATTTAAGTATAATAAAAGTTAGAAATGCTAATAATGAAATTTTACGCATAATTTTATTTTTTTGAAATTTAACAAATATCACACAAAAATATAAAGTGAACTAAACAATGCATAAATATTTAAGTTTTTTTAATGTTAAAAATTCTAAAATGAGTATTTGCAATATTATTAATATTAATAGATAAGAGTTTGTCGTTTTTTGTTTAATTTTGTAATGAATCATTCTAATTATGAAAATTGCATTTTACACATTATTATTTTTTGTGGTTTTTATTACAGCTTGTAAAAAACAAGACACAAGTGTAAGTAAATCAATTGATTTTAGCTATTGTCCTCTCAATGTTGGTGATTGGATTACTTACGAAATTGTTGATATTAATATTGATATCCCTTCTGACGTTAACGATACTATAAATTATCAATTAAAAGAAATTATCGACTCATCATATTTAAATAATAATGAACAAGTTTATAGAATTGAACGATATGTTAAATTAAATGATACTGCAAACTGGGAAATTAAAGATGTTTGGCTTGCAAATTATACTACAAATTCATTTCAAAAAGTTGAAGAAAATATTCGATTTGTTAAACTCATTTTCCCAATAATCCTTGATAATACATGGAATGGTAATGCTTATAATATGAATGACCCAAAAGAATATAAAATAACGTCAATAGATTTGCCTGAAACAATAAATACATTGCATTTCGATTCAGTTTTGCATGTTACTCAGCTAAATATCAGCAATCTAATTGAAAAAAAGGTAGAGATAGAAAAATATGCTAAAAATATTGGTTTAGTTTATAAAGAGCAAACCGATATTTATTCAGATAAAATTACTGATGAACCAATTGAGGAAAGACCCAAAATTGCTACTATTTACAAAATGACGATTATCAATTATGGCTCGAACTAAAACTATCTTCCGTTAAAAAGAACAATTTAGCAATGTAACAATATAACCATGACCCCGAAACTTCAAACTTCAAACTTCAACCGAGCTTGCGAGCTCAACGAAGTTAAACTTCAAACTTATATTTTCTGTTTTCTAACTTCTATCTTCGTTCTTCTTTTCTCCCAAAGCCTTGATGCACAAGTAGCCCCAAATAAGTATCAAATCTATTTTAACGATAAAAACGTCAATCAATACACATTATCAAATCCATCGGAATTTCTTTCGCAAAAAGCCCTTGACCGAAGAACTAAACAAAGCATAGCTGTTGATGAACTTGATTTGCCCATAAGTCAGTATTATGTTGATAGTATGATTAGTATGGGTTTTGTATTACTGAATAAATCAAAATGGTTTAATAGTATTACAGTTCAAACAACTGATATTGGTCTTTTAAATTCTTTGAGTAGCGTTTCATTTGTAAAATCATATAGTAAGAAAAAGCAAGTAATTAATAATGAAAATATTAATAATAAATTCGATTTTGTTTACTCTGAAAATAATGCATTAAAAAATACATTAATGGATTATGGAAGCGGTGCAAATCAAATTCAAATGCTGAACGGTCATGTTTTGCATAATTTAGGATTTCAGGGCCAGGGCATGATAATCGCAATTATTGATGCCGGATTTATTAATGCGAATATTTTAACTGCTTTTGATAGTTTAAGAGCCAATAACCAGATTATTGCTACCAGAGATTTTGTCGATGGTGATAATAACATTTATGGACATCACGATCATGGAACAATGGTTTTTTCAATAATTGGTTCAAATGTGCCGGGAAGTTTTATAGGAACTTGTCCAAAAGCTAATTATATTTTACTAAGATCAGAAGATACATCTTCAGAATATGTAATTGAGGAGTTTAACTGGGCTTCAGCAGCTGAATATGCCGATAGTATGG
>MEND01000202.1:3859-6897 GCA_001768975.1 Bacteroidetes bacterium GWA2_31_9
TGCAAATTCATGGCATTATGTTACTGTCCCTGCTGATGCTGATAGTGCTTTAACTGTTGGAGCTATTGATTCAAATCAAAATTATGCTTCGTTAAGTTCTACGGGTCTCACTTCAGATGGCAGAATAAAACCTAATATTGTTGCTCAAGGAGCAGGGACAACGGTTTATAATCAAAATGGAACTTTAATAAATGGAAATGGGACATCATTTGCCGCACCAATTATAACAGGTTTAGCAACTTGTTTATGGCAAGCACATCCCGATTTGACAAATATGCAAATTCTTGAAGCAATTGAAAAAAGTGCAAGTCAATATTCTAATCCCGACTCGTTGTTAGGTTATGGAATTCCCGATTTTGCAGTAGCCAATTTGTTATTAAACAATGTTTCATATAATGATGTTGAAACCGAAAGTTTTGTAAAATTATTTCCAAATCCTTTTTACGACGATTTAAACATTGAATTTTACAGTGTTGACAGCCAAAATGTGAAATTCGAATTATATAGTTTATTAGGCAACAAAATACTATTCGCCAATTATAAGCTAAATGTTTATTCATACAATAAAATAGAATTACAACCCGATAAAAATATTGCAAGCGGTATTTATATATTGCGTATAACATCTGATACTAGAACTTACGAAAAGTTAATTGTTAAGGATTAGTCAAGGGCTAATAATTACAAGAATTTTTGCATTGAATTGATAATTGAGTGTAAACGCTTACAAACGCTTTTAGTCGGAATGTAATTATTTGAAAACAAAGAAAATAATTAATTAGTTGCTTTTATAAATGAGTTATGGCTCAGTGCAAAACAGGAAAAATGATATTTTTAACGATAATAATTGATTATTAAGAACCAAATTATTTAAATTATCTAAAATTAATAAATATGTACAAAATTATACCATTTTTATTCTTAATCATTTCAAGTTGTACAGGACAAATACTTGACATAAATCAAATAAAAAATGATTATTCAAAAGGTAATTACAATGAAGTAATCAAATCATGCTCTATAGGGCTTACCAAAATTGACAAAAGTGATACTCTATTTAAAACGTTGATAAAATATCGAGTCGGAAGTTATATGCGGTTAACAAATTATAAATCTGCTATTGAAGACTATAAAATATTAATCGAAATTGATAAAAATGAAATATCTAATTATACTGGAATCTCTTATGCCTATTGGGAAGTTGGAGATACAATAAATGGTTTAAATTATAGTGAAAAAGCGTTTTTAATTAATCCTAAAGATACTTTAACTTTAAGTAATCTATCTTACGATTTCTCATTAGCAAAAAAATTTAATAAAAGTATTGAATATGCGACAAAGGGATTAGAACTTAATCCTGATAAAAAGTTAAAAGGTCTACTATTGAATAATAGAGGATTCAGCTATCTTGGCTTAAAACAATATGATATGGCTTTGAAAGACATAAATGAATCAATTTCATTCTTTCCTGATAATTCTTTTGCATACTATTATAGAGCATTAGTAAATATTGAAATTGGGAAAATTGAATTTGTTTGTGATGATTTATTTAAATCAAAACAATTAGGAGGAAATAATATGACGGATAGTTTGATTGGTAAATATTGTAAAAAAAAATAATTTGGTTTTAGGCAAAGCACCGAAGCCATAACACCGGGTCTAGCCCAATTTTGTTTTAATTATAAGGTTAAGCTTCGCTATACGCCATGATTTAAGGTAAACAAAACTGGGCCAACCAGAGTTACGTTACCTAATAGTAAGAATTCCACTCGTAGTTCCAAATTTTTTGCGGTGAAAAAATCTTTTAATCGACGCAAATTTGCGGTAAATAATTTGTAAATTTGTCGCAATTAAGATTTAACAATGGCAAAATATATCTATCATTATAAAGACTGGACGCAGTTTATTTGGCAAGACAAAGTCATAAATACTGTGTTTGGCGATGTACGCAATACCCAAGGTAAAATAAACGGGCAAATGAACGCACTTGGCTATTCTGCCAAAGAGGAAGCTACGCTTACCACTCTTACGCTTGATGTGGTAAAATCATCGGAAATAGAAGGCGAATTGCTAAATTATGCTCAAGTACGTTCGTCTATTGCCAGACGTTTGGGTATTAATACAGCAGGTTTAGTACCGAGTAGTCGCCACATAGAAGGTGTTGTGGAAATGATGCTTGATGCCACTCAGAATTACAAAAAGACACTTACCCAAGAACGTTTGTTTGGCTGGCATGCAGCCCTTTTCCCAACAGGATACAACGGACCATACAAAATAGAAGTAGGACAATATCGCACAGGCGAAATGCAAGTAGTTTCGGGTCCAATGGGCAAAGAAAAAGTTCATTACGAAGCAGTTAAATCAGAGCTGGTAAAAACCGAAATGGATAAGTTTTTAACTTGGTTTAATAGCGATGAAAATTTAGATACGGTGTTAAAAGCAGCCATTGCACACTTTTGGTTTATAATCATTCATCCTTTTGATGATGGCAACGGTAGAATTGCAAGAGCCATTACTGATTTGCTACTTGCCAGAGCCGAAGGAAGTGGAGAACGCTTTTACAGTATGTCGAGCCAAATTTTGGCTGAACGCAAACGCTATTACGAAGTATTGCAAAAAGTGCAGTATAGCAAAGGTGACATTACCGAATGGATCGACTGGTTTTTGCATTGCCTTAAAAATGCATTACATGAAACCGAAAACACAATGCAAAAGATTTTGCGTAAAGCCGAATTTTGGAAACGGCATGAACACACGCCCATCAATGAACGACAACGCTTAGTGCTAAATAAACTTCTCGACGGTTTTGATGGCAAAATGCAAACTTCAAAATGGGCAAAATTAACCAAAAGCTCCACAGACACTGCCCTTCGCGACATAAAAGACTTGATAGAAAAAAACATTTTGCAACCAGAAAAACAAAGTGGACGAAATGCAAATTACGAACTGGTAAACTATTAAGAAAATCTTTAGCACACAACCCATTTATTAATCAACTAAATGTCTAATCAAATATCCTTACTTCAACTTAACAACTT
>MEND01000202.1:6920-8239 GCA_001768975.1 Bacteroidetes bacterium GWA2_31_9
AAGCATAGTTGCTAAAGCAAGAGCAATGATTTGGGCAACAGCTTACCGAATGTTGAGTGCTTATTTTGAATCTGAAACAGGAAGTAAATTAACCGTAGGAATCAAGGTTTTGGTAAGTGTAACTGTCGAATTTCACGAACTTTATGGAATGAGTTTGGTAATTAAAGACATCGACCCAGTTTATACAATAGGCGAAAACGAAAAAAAACGTCAAGATATAATCAAAAGGCTGAAAGATGAAGGCGTTTTTGAAATGAATAAACAAACCGAGCTTTCGGTTATTCCAAAAAATATTGCAATTATTTCGTCTGAAAATGCCGCCGGATATTTAGATTTTATGGAGCATCTCGAAAACAATGCCTATAATTTTAAATTTCACACCAAACTATTCAATGCCTCAATGCAAGGCGAAAGCACCGAAACGTCGGTGGTTAATGCACTTGATAGAATTTTTGCTTACGAACATATATTCGATTTAGTTGTAATTATCAGGGGAGGAGGCTCAAAATCAGATTTAGGTTGGTTCGATAATTACTGGATTGCATATAATATTTCGCAATTTCCAATACCTGTAATTACAGGAATAGGACACGAGCAAGATGATACAATTGCCGATATGGTTGCATTTATGCGACTAAAAACACCAACAGCAGTTGCCGATTTTATAATCGAAAAATGTTTAGATTTTAAAACGCAGGTTTCAAATTATGAAAGTTATGTTTATGAATATGCAACTGATTTGATTGCAAATAATAAACAGGAATTAATTAGTTCGATAGAACATTTTAAAATATTTGTAGAAAATTATCTTGAAAAGAATTCTATTAAGTTAAAAAACTTGAATAAAGATTTTTCCAATATAGTAAGCAATTCTATTAAATCAAAAAATAGAGAAATTAATGTATTGAGTGATAATTTGAACTCAAAATTAAAGTTTATTTTCAAACTCAAAAACATTGAAGTTGCCGAGCAACAGCGAAAAATTAAGATTGCATCAAAACATAATTTAGCTTTTTCAAAGAATAGCATATTAAATTTTGAAAATAACCTAAAGAATCTTAGTCCCGACAATATTTTAAAACGTGGCTTTTCTGTAACTAGATTTAATGGAAAATCATTAAGAAATATTAAATACCTTACAATTGGAGATGAATTAGAGACAATATTATTTGATGGATTGATAAAAAGTAGGGTTGACTCTATTGAAAAATAAGTAATACATTCGAAAATTCAATTAGTAAATGCGAATTATAAATTTGAGATTCTAAAAGAAAGAACGAATGTTCCATCGGGAAATAACTTTTTGCCCTTCAATGCAA
>MEND01000203.1:0-452 GCA_001768975.1 Bacteroidetes bacterium GWA2_31_9
CTCGGAGATAAAAAGGAATATAGACAGGTATTACAAAACGTGATCTTAAGGCAGCCCCTGTATTTATTATGAAGGTATATCTCAAAGAAAAACTCAACGAACTTCTGGTAAAGAACGGCCTTATAAAAGAAGGGCATTTAAAGGAGGCGATAAAACTCCAGCAGAAACAGGGCGGCGACTTAAGCAGAATACTTATAGATTCCGGCTATGTGAAGGAAAAGGATTTGATTATGTTATTGAGCCAGCATTTAGGCGTGCCGCTCCTGGACATCTCGAGGGTAAAGGCGGATACGGAGGCTATCAGGTTAATACCGATGAAATTGGCGCAGAAATATAATATATTGCCGATCTCGGTTATGGGAAAGACCATATCCGTAGTGATGTCCGATCCTCTGAACATATTCGCCGTCGATGAGATAGAGGCGCTTACCGATCGTGAGGTCCGGCCGATC